>JALZKG010000153.1 GCA_030859365.1 Gemmatimonadota bacterium | reverse complement strand
GCACACCCTTTCCCGCGACCTCGGCGACCAGGTGGGGGCACGGCGCTGGCGCTCCTCGAAACGCCCCCCGCTGGTGTCGCTTTCGCTGTACCGCACCGCTCCCTCCGGCGCATCTGAGGCTCCCCGGCTGGCTCGTTGGCGCGAACGTTTGGAAGCGTCGGCGAGCGCCACCGCAGTGTAGCTCCGCCCGTCCCATGAGCCCGGATCGATCCCGCTCCGGGCCTCCCTCCACTCCCGTGCTCCGGCGTGGCGTAGCGCCGGGCGGGCGCGTATTTTGGTTCGCCTGCGCGCAGTCGGATGACCCGGAACGTGGGAGAAGGTGCCATGGCAACAGCGACCGAACGACGCCCCCGGCTGGTGCACCCGCTGGCGGAGGGGCAGGGAGACGAAGGGCGCAATCCCGGCACCCCTCTGGATCTGCGCTGGGTGGAGGAGGTGCGCATCAACCGGAGCGCCGCCGAACGCCGCGCCGCCACAATTCCCACCCGCCGCACGGTCAAGAAGGAGTGGCAGGCGGCCTGGCTGCTCCGCGCCATCACCCTGATGGACCTGACCACCCTTTCCGGCGACGACACCCCCGGCACGGTGCGCCGCCTGTGCGCAAAGGCGCGCCAGCCGGTGCGGCGGGAGCTGCTGGAGGCGCTCGGCGTGGCGGAGCTTCCGATCCGCACCGCCGCGGTGTGCGTGTACCACACGCTCGTGCCGCCCGCCGTTGAGGCGCTCGCGGGATCAGGGATCCCCGTGGCCGCGGTCTCCACCGGCTTTCCGGCGGGCCTCAGCCCGTGGCGGCAGCGGGTGGAGGAGATCCATGCTTCCGTCCAGGCGGGCGCCGCGGAGATCGACGTCGTGATCACCCGCGCGCACGTGCTCACCGGAAACTGGCAGGCGCTCTATGATGAGATACGTGCTTTTCGCGAGGCGTGCGGATCCGCTCACCTGAAGGCGATCCTCGCCACCGGTGAGCTGGCGACGCTGCGCAACGTGGCGCGGGCCAGCTGGGTGTGCATGATGGCGGGTGCCGACTTCATCAAAACGTCCACCGGCAAGGAGGCGGAGAACGCTACCCTTCCCGTGGGGCTGGTCATGGCGCGGTGCATCCGCGAGTACCGGGAGCGCACCGGACACCGTGTGGGGCTCAAGCCGGCTGGGGGGATCCGTGCCGCCAAGCAGTCGCTCGACTGGCTCCTGATGATCAAGGACGAGTTGGGCGACGACTGGCTGCGCCCGGAGCTGTTCCGCTTCGGAGCGAGTTCGCTGCTGGGAGACATCGAGCGGCAGCTGGAGCACCATGCAACGGGGCGGTACTCAGCCGCACACCGGCATCCGATGGCGTGAGCGGGTCGAGCGACTCCTTGAGGCTCGACCGGAGCGTTTGGGAGTCGAAGTTCTCCCGCGATGGCCCGACGATTCATGGGTAGAAGCGATCCGATGCTGGGGTTGGGCTTCTCTCAGGCGGCGCTCGCCCGAGCGGACTGGGACTGCTCCATCTCGTCGAGCGGGCGCCCCCTCCAGCGCGCGCATCGCGCCGGTTCGGTCCCGCGGCTCCGGGATGAGCGTCAGAATTAGTAGTTGCCGTCGGAGGGCTCTCCCTGCGCTCCTTCCCGCATCTCCCGCCGCCGCATCGGCATCGCGTCGATCAGCTCCCACAGTTCCCGCATCTCGACCGGCTCCGTCCAGCGGCACTTCTCCGTTCCATCCTTGCCGACCAGCACCACCGCGAATACGTCTTCCTTTATGCGGAAACGCTCCCGCAGTGCCGCCCCGTCCGCGCGGCTCTCGCCGCCCGTCGTGATCTCCAGCAGGACCATGTCGCGCTCCTCGAACCCGGCGCGCTTCGCCTCCACGCGCTGCACCTGCTCTGCAAGGCGGGGATCCACCGCCGACGGTGCAAAGACGAGCAGCGGGCGGTTGCGCCAACGGAAGCTGTGCAGGGGGGAACTCCTCATTGTTGTTCGCCGGGGATGTGGGAGAAAGATACTGCCGCCGCGCCGGTCTCCGCCCGAAAGCGTGCGATGGCACTCCACTGGTACAGCGCCAGCAGACCCGAGAAGAGCAACACGAAGTTGACCGAGCCGAACGCCGTCCGCAGCGCCAATCCCCGGTGCAGCGCGATGGGCGGTTTCCACACCCGTCCTGCTCCCTCCAGCAGAAAGACGACGAGCGCCGCGTGGATCAACGTGTGGCCGATCACCTCGGTCTTGCCGAAGATAAGCGTGGTGGAGAAGAAGACCAGCGTGATGAGCAGCGCCATGGGCCGCTGCAGCAGGTTGATGACGAGCAGGTAGCCGAGCGCGAACTCCACCAGGGCCGCGCCGAGCAGGAAGAAGCGGACGTCGAAGCCGAGCGTGAGTTGCGGGTTCTGTTGCAGCACGTACAGCCCCCACTGCGGATACACGATCTTCTCCAGCGCAACCCAGCAGAGAGAGAAGCCGACCGCCGCGTACAGCGCCGGGAGCCCGGAGCCTCGGATCCGGCGGTTCCCCGCCGCGCTTACCGCCAGCGCGTACCCGACTCCCGCGAACACCAGGTAGTCCAGCATGTGCAGCGGCCCGACGGGGGCGAGCGCGAGCCCGTACAGCGCCAGCAGCCCGGCCCCGGCCAGCGGCGTGGTGCGCGCGAACAGGAGGAGCAGCGCGAGGGCGAACTGCAGCCACCCCAGCCACGCGGCGCCGATGCGCAACTCCGGCACCAGCAGCGTGTCCGCCTGCCACGAAAGGAGCAGCGTCGCGCCCAGCCCCACGCGGAGAACCAGGGTGCCGCGATCACTGCGCGCGGACAGCCACCGGTCTACCGAGCGGTACACGGGAAGCTCCTCCAGCCGGCGGTCCAGCCACACCAGGGCACCGATCGCAAGCGCTGCAAGCAGGACGAGCGCCAGGAGCGTGGGGGTGAGCGCCTCGCGTAGCGGGAGCGGTGGGTCCGCGAAGCTGAAGTCGCTGAACCACTTGACGTGGGAAAAGGCCGTGGGGAAGACGGTGTTCATCGGTCGCGGAAGTGGCGAAGGGCGGTGGGGGGGTGCTCCCGGTACCACCGCATCTCCTCCTCGGTGACGGGGCGGATCAGGATGTCCGACGCGAGCCAGATGGTGCGGGCGTAGGGGAAGAAGAAAAAGGGAGCCGCCGCGATGAGCGCCACCAGCCCATACTGCAGAAAGGTCCAGGGCACCCGCGGCCAGGTCGCTACGAGCAGCCCCACCAGGCTGAGGGCGAGCAGGCCCTCCGCCAGCACCAGGTTGAACATCATCGCCCCGAGAAAGAAGTCTTCCTCGCCGCGGTCGGTGCGGAGGCCGCAGGTGGGGCAGACCGGGCGCAGGCGAAACCACGACTCCAGCAACCGCCCACCTCCACAGTGGGGGCAGCGCAGGAGCAGGGCGCGACCGTAGAGCCGGAGGGCGCGTCGGACGCTGAGCTGTTCTGGATCACGGCGGGACGGCAGGTTCTCGCTCACAGGATGGCATCCGGAGTGCACTGAGCCGCTCCATCGCGGAATGGCCCGCGCTCAATCTGCCGGATCGTGACGGCGTCGTCCATCGGGGGCGTCCCCACAGCGTGGGGGGAGACCCCCAGCGGTTTGCGGGAAGATACCGGACTGGCCAAGTTGAGGCGCTCCCCCCATCCCCCGTCCTCGCCCATGCCCCCGCTTCCCTTCGGCCTCGCCCTTCCCCACGTCGCCGTGCCGCCCCCCGGCCCGCGCTCCCGTGTCCTCGCCGCGGAGCTGCGGCGGTGGGAGTCGCCGAACGTCACCTACCTGTCCGAAGATTTCCCCGTGTTCTGGAGCGAGGCGCGGGGCGCGAACGTGCGCGACGCCGACGGCAACCTGTACGTGGACCTGACCGCCGCCTTCGCGGTGGCGGGAGTGGGGCACGCCCACCCGCGGGTAGTGGAGGCGGTGCAGCGCCAGGCGGCGCGGCTGCTGCACGGGATGGGCGACGTGCACCCGCCGGAGATCAAGGTGGAGCTGCTGCGCACGCTCGCGGAGGTCGCCCCGGGCGGTCTCACCCGCAGCGTGCTCGCCAACTCCGGTGGCGAGGCCGTCGAAGCGGCGCTCAAGACGGCGGCAATCGCTACCGGGAAGCCGCGGGTGCTCGCCTTCCACGGCGGCTACCACGGGCTCACCTTCGGGGCGCTGGACGTGTCGGGGCGCGAGGACTTTCGCGATCCCTTCGCAGCGCAGCTCAGGCACAACGCGGTCTTCGCCCCCTACCCCTACGCCTACCGCTCGCCTTTCGGCACGGATCCGGAGGAGGTGGCCGCCGCCTGCCTGCGCTACGTGGAGCACCTGCTGGACACGCCGGGCACCGCGTCGGAGGGGATCGGCGCGGTGCTGGTGGAGCCGGTTCAGGGACGCGGCGGCGACGTGGTTCCCCACGGGAGCTGGCTTCCCGGACTGCGGCGCATCTGCGATGAGCGCGGCCTGCTGCTGATCCTGGACGAGGTCTACACCGGCTTCGGCCGCACGGGGCGCTGGTTCGCGTGCGAGCACTGGGGTGTCGTGCCGGACCTGCTGGTGGTGGGGAAGGGGCTCACCGGCGGCTTTCCTTTCGCCGCCTGCATCGGCACGGACGCGGTGATGGGGGCGTGGCCGGTTTCCACTGGGGAGGCGATCCACACCTCCACCTTTCTCGGCCACCCGCTGGGGTGCGCGGCGGCGCTCGCCTCCGTCGCCGTGCTGCGGGAGGAGCGGCTGGTGGAGCGCTCCGCGGCGCTCGGCGAGCGGATCCGGGGGCGGCTGGAGGAGATCTCGGCGGAGCACCCGCGCGTCGGCGAGGTGCGCGGGCTGGGAATGATGATCGGAGTGGAGATGGTGCGTGGCCGCGCGTCGCGCGAGCCGGCGCCGGATCTCGCCGGCCGGGTGATCGTGGAGGCGCTGCGCCGCGGCGTGCTGCTGCTCGGCGGGGGGATCCACGGCAACGTCCTGAGCCTGTCGCCGCCCTTTGTGCTCAGCGACGAGCAGGCAGACGCGGCGTTAGGGGTGCTGAACGAGGTTCTGGAGAAGTTCGGGAAGGGCGCGTAAAAATCGGGCCCCTCGGAGTCGAGGGGCCCGATTCTTCGGGTGCGGAGGTGCGTTCAGCGGCCGCCGGGCCGCGCCTGCTGCATGGAGGCGGCGAGCTTCTGCTGAAGCTCCTGGCCCCGTGCGAGGAGCTGGCGGGCGTTCGGCTCGATCTCCAGGACCTTGCTTTCCAGCCGCTGCTCGAACGCCTGCGCCTTGGCGGCGAGCGCCGAATCCTGCAGCGCCTCGGTCTGCGCCTTGACGAATCGCGCCTCGATCTGCTGCGCCTCCTGAGTGAGCTGCTGCAGCTTCGCCGCGTCCCCGTTCTCCTGCGCCTTGCGGGCTTCCGCCTCCATGGTCTGCACCCGCTGCGCGACGCCCGCCAGCCCGGGGTCCTTTTTCTCCATGGCCGTCTTGATCTCGGTGCCGAGGGCCTCCTGCGAAGAGCGGAGCGCCGGGTCCTCGAGCGCCTTCACCTGTGCGGTCTGCAGCTTGCCGCCGATCTGCTGTAGCTCGTTGAGCCAGGCCTGCTGCTCCGCCGTCGGGCCGGCCTGCTGCGCTGGCGCAGGAGCGGCCGCGCGCGGTGCGGCGGAGGTCTGCTGGGCGGAGGCCATCACCGGAACGGCGAGAGCGGCGAGCGCGACAAAGGCGGAGGGGATGATGCGGTTCAACACGGTGTCTCCCGGGTGATGGATCCGCCGCGAGGTGGAAGGCCGCGCGGCGGGTGAATTCGAATCGTGTAGCCCATGCAACCCCGCACGGCGCCGCTTGTTCCGGGGGTGGCTAGCGGCCGTTGGTGGTGTCCGGCGGCGGTGTTCTCTGCCGCACCGGCCGCCCCGGAAGCGCCGAGCTGTCGACCGGGACGGGCTGCGGTTCCGCTGCGGGCGGACGGGCTGGCGAGGTCGTGTCGGCCCGCGGCACCGACCGCTCTGGGACGGGTGGACGGGTTCCGTCGGCGGGGCGCCGCTCGGCGGGGAGGGGGCGGTCCGCCACGTCGAAGGTGTCCCAGGCCGCCTCGGCAGGGGGGGTGCGGGTCCTTCCGTCGCGCCGCATCGCGTCCAGCTCCGGCCACTCGATCCCGTCGGCGGCGGCGATTCCCATCGTGTCCAGCGCCAGATCCGAGGCGCCGAGCTCCTCGTCGCCCCAGCTGCCGGCCCAGACCGGAGCCTGGACATCGGGGTAGCAGGGCGCGCGCGGGGGGCGGCCTCCCACGAAGTACTCGGTGTAGGTGGCGCCGCTGCTCGGGCAGCCGTCCGCGACCACCTGCCCGCTGGCGCGGTCCACCGTTTCGGAGGTCACGCCGGAGGGCGCCCGCCACTCCGCGGGCATGGGA
>JALZKG010000094.1 GCA_030859365.1 Gemmatimonadota bacterium | reverse complement strand
TGTGATACGATGATGGACTTGCCAGCTTTTCCCGACGCCGGGTACCGCTTCGGCACCCGCGCCGTCCACGCCGGCCAGCGCCCCGACCCCACGACCGGCGCGGTGATGATCCCGGTCTACCAGACCTCCACCTACGTGCAGCCGGAGCTGGGACGCCACCTGGGCTACGAGTACGCCCGCACCCAGAACCCCACCCGCGAGGCGCTGGAGGCGAACGTCGCCGCGCTGGAGGGCGGCTCGCACGGCATCGCCTTCGCGTCGGGTCTCGCCGCGATCGACACGCTGGCGAAGCTCTTCGGCGAGGGGGACCACATCGTCTGCGGCGAGGGGGTATACGGCGGCACCTTCCGGCTCTTCGACAGGGTGCTGGCGCGGATGGGGCTGCGCTTCACCTTCGTGGACTCGTCGGAGCTGGACCGGATCCGTGACGCGGTGAAACCCGAGACCCGGCTGATCCACGTCGAAACGCCCACCAATCCCATGATGGCGCTGACCGACCTGGCCGCCGCGGCGGAGATCGCACACGAGGCGGGGGCGCTGCTCAGCGTGGACAACACCTTTGCGTCACCCTTCAACCAGCGCCCGCTGGAGTTGGGGGCAGACGTCGTGGTGCACTCCGTCACCAAGTACCTGAACGGGCACTCGGACATGGTGGGGGGGATGATCGTGGTGCGCGACGACGATCTTCACGAACGACTCCGCTTCCTACAGAACGCCGCCGGCGCCATCCCGGGGCCGTGGGACTGCTGGCTGGCGCTCCGCGGCACCAAGACGCTGCACCTGCGCATGCGGCAGCACAACGAGACGGGACAGCGCATCGCGGAGTGGCTGGAGGCGCACCCTGGCATCGAGCGGGTCTTCTATCCCGGCCTCCCCTCCCACCCGCAGCACGAGATCGCCCGCAGGCAGATGAGCGGCTTCACCGGGATGATCTCCGTGGAGACCGGCTCCGCGGAGCGGGCTCGGAGGCTGGTGGAGGGCACGCGCATCTTCCAGCTCGCGGAATCGCTGGGCGGGGTGGAAAGCCTGATCGGGCATCCCGCCATGATGACCCACGCATCGGTGCCGGTGGACCGGCGGCAGGCGATGGGGCTTTCCGACGGGCTGGTGCGCCTGTCGTGCGGGGTCGAGGACGGGGACGACCTGCTGGAGGATCTGGACCGGGCGCTGCGGCAGGACTAACGCCGCGCTGCCGACAAGGCAATGCCCGATTTCGCCCGCCTCCTCGGCCTTGGGGGCGTCATCGGCGCCAACAACCTGGCCGCCGCGCTGGCGCTCGGCGCGCTGGGACAGGCGGAGCGGCGCCGACGCATCGTCGCCGTGTTCGGCGTGTTCGAGTTCCTGATTCCGCTGCTCGGGATCTGGCTGGGCCGACAAGCGTCCGGCGCGGTCGAGGAACACGCCGGATGGCTGGGCTCCGTGCTTCTGGTTGCGCTCGGTCTCTGGTCCATTGCCGCGGCGATGCGGCACCGCCGTGACGACGAGCGGCTCGCGGCGAGCACCATCGGCACCAGCCCGCCGTCCAGGCCCGCGGCCCGCGTCTGCGGGAAGTGGCGCACGGATGGCTGGACGGCTTGCGGAACCCTCAGGGCGAGCCCCGGCCCGACGTAGAGTTTCCGGGTGAACTGCGGCGCTCGTCCCCCTGCCCGCGCCCTCACCGGCCGATCGAGCGTGATCTCCCACTGCGCCTCGACGGGGTGGTGGATGCCGCGAAGCACCAGACGTGGCGGCTCCGCGACGCGGGCGCCGGTCCGGGCCGCCACCTCCGCCACCGCCTCCTCGGGGGAGACGGGGACAAATCCCCAGCCCGTGGCGGTGTTGGGCGACACCCCCAATGGCATGAAGTCGTTTCCGGAGTAGAAGGGGACATCGGGAGCGCCGGTGGAATCGATTCCGAGGTCCGTGTTGTAAGCGGAAACGCCGACTGTGAGTACCCTCTCTCCACCAGAGGAGAAGTAGACGAGGTACATCGGGCCGGCACCCCTCCGGTAGGCTGGGTGGGCGCCCTCCGGAAAGAGCTCGTACGGCGTCTCCGCGTAGAAGATGCGCGGCTCCATCACCACACTGCTCAGGTCGATGTCAGTCCCCCGCATGCGCTCCCACGACGGTTCCAGGAACGTTCCGTAGGTGCGCAGCGTCGACAGGGCGAGATCCCCCGCGCGCTCCGCCGTGATGATCGGAACGTCGGTGGGAGCCGTCGGGGCAGCCAGCGCGAAGCGCCCGTCCGGACCCAACGCTGCCGCCGCGTTTCCAGCGACAAACTGCTGGATGTTCGGCGGTTCGACCAAGGGATCCATCGGTCGCAAATTATCTCTGCCGCACGCCGCAAGGAGCGTGAGCCCCAGGAGGCCAACCGCTGTGCAACGTACGGGAGCGAGGACGGAACGATACCGGGGGTCACCAGAACGGAGCGGCATGGATACCTCCTTCGAACGAAGAGAGAAAAGGTCCAGACCGGCACCCTCGAAGGACGGTAGGGGCCGCCGCAAAGCTCCGCAAGGAATGTGTCTGAATACATGGTTCCGAAGAACAGAACCGGCCACTCACGCCACGAAGTCCTTCCGCCGCGTGCGGCCCCCATTGCTGAAGAGCCCCTCTCGTTGTAACTCCCCTTACCGCGGCCGATACCTTGGGCACGCCATCGCGATCAGACCAGGTGCCGGCGAACCTTCGGCACTCATGCCGAATAACGATCAGCGGTGCCGTGCGTGGGCGGCTCTCGCAACCGCGTAATCGATCCAACGCCCGTTCTCTTGAAAATACTTGTCATCGGCAACGGCGGCCGCGAGCACGCCCTGCTCTGGAAGCTGCGCCGCGACGCGCCGGACGCGGAGCTGTTCGTCACCCTCGGCAACGGGGGCACCCACGCGCTGGCCACCGCGCTCCCCTTCGCCCCCGGCGAGATCCAGCCGCTCGCCGGTTGGGCGGCGAAGGAGGGGGTCGCGCTCACCGCCGTGGGTCCGGAGGGTCCGCTCGCCCTGGGGATCGCGAACCACTTCGCCGCGCGCGGCCTCCCCGTCTTCGGTCCCACCCAGGCCGCCGCCGAGATCGAAAGCTCCAAGGCGTTCGCGAAGGGGTTGATGCAGCGGCACGGCATCCCCACGGCCGCCTTCGGGTCGTTCCGCGAGCTGCCGGTGGCGGAGCGCTTCATCCGCGACCGCGGTGGGCCGCTGGTGGTCAAGGCGTCCGGCCTCGCGGGTGGCAAGGGCGCGGTGGTCTGCCCCACCACCGAGGAAGCTCTGAGGGCGGCGCGCGAGATGCTCGGCGGCTCGCTCGGCGGCGCGGGCGAGGAGATCGTGGTGGAAGAGTTCATGGAGGGGGAGGAGCTGTCCGTCTTCGCCCTCTGCGACGGCCGTCACGTGATCCCTCTCCCTCCCGCGCAGGACCACAAGCGGGTGGGCGAGGGAGAAACGGGACCGAACACCGGGGGGATGGGTGCGTACGCCCCGGTGTCGCTCGCCACGCCGTCGCTGCTCGCCCGGGTGACGCGGGAGATCCTGGAGCCGACCGTCGCCGCGATGAACGAGGAGAACCGTGCCTTCCGCGGGCTGCTGTACGCGGGGCTGATGCTCACCCCGGATGGGCCCCGCGTCATCGAGTTCAACTGCCGCTTCGGGGACCC
>JALZKG010000085.1 GCA_030859365.1 Gemmatimonadota bacterium | reverse complement strand
CGCCCGCGCGCCAGACGAACAGGCCGGTGTTCCACAGGTAGCGCCCATCGCGCAGGTAGTCCTCGGCCACGGCGCGGTCGGGTTTCTCTACGAAGCGATCCACCTGCCTCCCCGGCCCGCCGTCGAGAGGCGCGCCGACGCGGATGTAGCCGTACCCGGTCTCCGGGCGGGACGGGATGGCCCCGATGGTGACCAGGCGACGATCCCGGCTGGCGAGATCCGCCGCATTCCGGAGCAGCCGCCGGAACTCTTCGGCTGGGTGGATCACGTGGTCGGCATGGAGCGAGATCATCACCGCATCCGGATCGAGCCGCTCCAGCTCGGCCGCCGCCCAGGCCAGCACCGGAGCGGTGCCGGCGGCGCGGGGCTCCAGCAGGAAGTTGGAGCGGTCGAACCCGGGGAGCGCGCCGAGAATCGGCTCGGCGAGGTGGGCGCCGGTCAGGATTCGGATCCGGCCGGCCGGGACGAGCGGAAGCACCCGCTCCACGGTGTCGCGGATCAGCGGCTGCTCTGACGCGAGCGGGAGCAGCTGTTTGGGGCGGGCGGGGGTGCTCGCCGGCCAGAAGCGGGAGCCGACCCCGCCGGCCAGGATCACCACCCACAGCGAGGGGTCAGAAGAGCTCATCGACGCGTGCAAGCAGCTTTTTCGGACTGAAGGGCTTGGTGAAGAAGTCGGTGGCGCCCAGCGCCATGGCCTGCACCCGGTCCACGTCCTGCCCCTTCGCGGTCAGGATGATCACCGGCGTATCCCGGCGGTGCGGCAGCTTGCGAGCTTCGGTGAGGACGTCCAGCCCGCTCACGTAGGGCATCATGATGTCCAGCAGGATCAGGTGCAGCTCTTCCGGTCCCTGCAGTCGCTCCAGGGCATCCTGCCCGTCCGCTACAAGGGTGACGCGGTAGGGCCCCTGCTCCAGCTTCATCTGGATGATGCGGCCGATGTGGGGCTCGTCGTCGGCGACCAGGACGTGGCGGAGGTCAGACAAGGGCGCCCAGCGCCTCCCGTCGGCTCGCGACCTCCCGCAGCAGCGGAGCGAAGCCGACGCCGGCGCGGAGCAGAATCGCCAGGAGCAGGTCGTCGGCGAGCGCGGTGACCACCGCCACCCCGCCGTTCATCTGCGCCACCGCCGTGCGAAAGTCTCCGCGCCCCGTGGCCTCCCCCAGCGCTGCGCAGGCGGAGGCGAGGCCGGGGACCAGCGCCGCGATCGCTTCGGGATCCACCTCCTCCGATCCCTGGTGCTGCACCAGAAGGCCGTCCCGGCCGAGGATCAGCACGTGCTGCACGCCGGGGTGCTCGCTCAGTGCATCGAGGGCGCGATCGAGCTCGGACATGGGGTGGGGCTCCGAACGGATGGGGGCGAAAAAGCGGTTCGCAACGTACCGGCCAGAGGTGTGGAAGTCAAGCTGAACCGCGGGTACGGACTTGACTTGGCTCCCCCGGGCGGCGTATGGTTTCCCGGTTCCGCAGGGTCGCCTCCTGCACCGTCCGCCCCTGTCTGCAACCATCTCGAAGGATCCCGATGCGGCGCACCGCCTGCCTTTCCGTTCTTTCCCTTGGCGCCCTGCTGGCCGCCGCCTGCGGCGACCCGACAGGGAGCGCCTTCGACCCGGTGATCGCCACCGACACGGTCCAGATCGCGCCTCCGTCCGCAGAGGCGGGCGCACTGCCGTCCGCCGTCGACCTGAGCATCGCCGGCGGAGTCTTCGGAGGCATCAACGGCCCCACCCGATTTCCGGAGCGCTCCGCCGACGCGTCAGCGGGGTGGGACCTGACGGTTCGTTCCACCAGCGGAGGGCTCGTCTTCTTCCCTGCCGGCGCGCTCGGTCTCTCCTTCAACTCGGGGATCAGCCCCCGCGCCGAAGCGTTCGAGTCCATCGAAAGGGCACCCGAAATGCTCGCGGAGTACGTGACCGATGCGGCGGTTCCGCTGGCGGTGGGGAGCGTGTACGTGGCGCGGACGCGGCAGCGTGGAGGGTGCGTCCAGTACTCCAAGCTCCGGGTGCTGGAGATCGGTGCCGGCGACGCCGTGCGGCTGGAGATCGTGGGCAACGAGCGCTGCACCGACCCCCGGCTCGTCCCCCGGCAGCGCTGATCGTGCTCGACCTCAAGCGGATCCGGGCGGAGCCCGAAGCGGTTCTGCGCTCGCTCGCTCGCCGCGGTGTGCTGGACGCGGAGGCCGCGGTGGGTCGCCTGCTGGCGCTGGACGCGGAGCGGCGTGAGCGGATCGCCGAGGGCGACGCGCTCCGGGCGCGCCGCAACGCGGTCTCGCAGGCAGTGGCCGCGCGGAAGCGCGGGGGGAAGAACGCGGACGATCTCCTCGGGGAGATGCGCGGTGTGGGAGGAGGGATCTCCGCCGCGGACGCGCGGCTTCGCGAGCTGGAGGCGGAGATCGAGGAAATTCTGCTCGGGCTCCCGAACGAGCCCCACCCTTCCGTACCCGCCGGAGCAGAAAGCGCCAACCGGGTCGTGCGGGAGTGGGGCGAGCGGTCCAGCCTTCCCTTCGCTCCCCGCCCCCACTGGGAGATCGGCGCGGATCTCGGCATCCTGGACCTTCCCGCCGGCGCAAAGGTCGCGGGGAGCGGGTTTCCGGCGTACCGCGGCGTGGGCGCCCGGCTGCAGCGCGCTCTGGTCGCCTGGATGCTCGACCTGCACACCCGCGAGCACGGCTACACCGAGGTCGCGCCCCCCTTTCTGGTGAACCGGGCGTCGCTGACGGGGACCGGGCAGCTCCCCAAGTTCGAGGAGGACGTGTACGTCGTCCCCTCCGACGACCTGGTGCTCGCCCCCACCGCCGAGGTCCCGGTGACCAACTTCCACCGGGACGAGATCCTGGACGGAGCGCGGCTCCCCATCGCCTACGCCGCGTACTCCCCCTGCTTCCGCCGGGAGGCGGGTGCGGCGGGCAAGGACACCCGGGGGCTTCTCCGCCTCCACCAGTTCGACAAGGTGGAGATGGTCCGCTTCGAGCGGCCGGAAAACTCCTTCGAAGCGCTGGAACGGATGACCGGCCACGCGGAGCAGGTGCTCCAGCTGCTGGGGCTGTCCTACCGCGTGCTCCTCCTGGCCGCCGGAGACACCGGGTTCGCGAGTGCGAAGACGTACGACCTGGAGGTATGGGCGCCGGGGGTGGATCGCTGGCTGGAGGTATCGAGCTGCTCCAACTGCACCGATTTCCAGGCGCGGCGCGCGGGGATTCGCTTCCGCCCCGAGCCCGGCGCGAAGCCGGAGTGGGCCCACACGCTGAATGGCTCGGGGGTGGCCCTCCCCCGCACCGTGATCGCGCTGCTGGAGAACGGGCAGTGCGCCGACGGCTCGGTCGAGCTTCCCGAGCCGCTGCATCCCTACCTCGGCGTCGAACGCATCACCCGCTGACAATCCGCATGCATCGCCGCTACCTGCCTACGGCGCTGGGGCTGCTCGCCGCGGCGACGCTGGCCTGGTACCTTGTGTACACCCAGCTCCTGCTGCGGGAGATGCGGCGCGAGAACGCGGTGCACTCCCGGATCATCGTGACGATCTTTCGCGGGCTCGGAGACCCACGGGAAGACGCCGCGGAGGACGCCCTGCTCCAGCTCTCGGAGGAGGTGCAGCGGCTCCGCATCCCCATCGTGGTCACCGACATGGAGGGGGGGGTGGTGGGCGCGCCCAACCTCCCCTTCGCCGCCGACCCCGCCGACCCCGCCGACGCCGAGCGGATCCGCTCCTACGCCGTGCGCCTGTCGCGCGACAACCCGCCCATCGTGGAGCCAGGGCTCGGCGTGGTCTTCTTCGGCGACCCCGTCACGGTGCGGCGCCTGCGCTGGATCCCCTGGCTTCAGGTCGGCGCCATGCTCGGTCTGCTCGGCGCCGCCGCGGCGATGGTCCGGCACAACCAGCGCACCGAGCGCGAGCGGATCTGGGCCGCAATGGCGCGCGAATCGGCGCACCAGATGGGGACGCCGCTGTCGTCGCTTGCGGGGTGGGTGGAGATCCTCCGCCTCCCCGACGCGGAGCGGCAGGGGATGGCGTCGCTCCCGGCGGTCGCGGCGGAGATGGAGGCGGACCTGGACCGGCTGGAAAAGGTGTCCCGGCGCTTCGAGTGGATCGGCCGGCCCATCCGGCTGGAGCCGGTCGAGGTGCGCACCCTGCTCGGCACCCTGGAGCGCTACGTCCGCACCCGCCTGCCGCAGCTGGGGCGCGGGGTGGAGCTGCGGGTGGAGGTCGCCGCCTCGCTGCCGCCGATCGCGGGCAACGCCGTGCTGCTGGAGTGGGCGCTGGAAAACCTGCTCAAGAACGCGCTCGACGCCCTCGCGGGTGCGGGTGGGACGATCCTTCTCCAGGCGGAGGACGGCGAAGGGCGCCAGGTGGCGCTCCGGGTGCGGGACGACGGACCGGGGGTGGCGCCGGCGGTTCGCGCTACCCTCTTCGATGCCGGGGTGTCGACCAAGAAGAGCGGATGGGGCGTGGGGTTGTCGCTCTCCCGCCGCATCGTGCAAGACGTACACAAGGGGAGTCTCTCTCTGGAAGCCACCGAGCGCGGGGCGAGCTTTCTGATGCTGCTCCCCGCAGCCGACGCTTCGTGAACCCGATTTCCAGCCGATGTCTTCCTTCGCGAGTCTGAACCCGGAGCAGCGCCAGGCGGCCGAGCACGTGGAGGGGCCGCTGCTCGTTCTCGCCGGCGCCGGCTCGGGTAAGACGCGGGTCCTCACCACCCGGATCGTGCACCTGGTGGAGGAGTGGGGGGTCGATCCCGGCTCCATCCTGGCGCTCACCTTCACCAACAAGGCGGCGGGGGAGATGCGCGAGCGGGTTCGCACCCTGCTCGGGCGCGAGCCAGGGGGAATGTGGATCGGCACCTTTCACGCGGTCGGCGCCCGCATGCTGCGGCGCCACGCCACGCGGCTGGGGTGGACCCCCGGCTTCGTCATCTACGACGCCGCCGACGCGGAAAGCCTGGTGCGCCGCATCCTCAAGAACGACCTCGGGCTCGATCCAAAGCGCTGGAACCCCAAGGCGATTCGCAACGCCATCTCCTCCGCCAAGAACGAGTTGATGGGGGCGGAGGAGTACACGGCCGCGGCGCTGGACCCCTTCGCCCGCGTCGCGGCGCAGCTGTTCGCGCGCTACGAGCGGGCGCTGCGGGACGCGAATGCCTTCGACTTCGACGATCTGCTGATCCGCCCCGTCGAGCTGCTCCGCGACTTTCCCGACGTGCTCCACCGCTACCGGGAGCGCTTCCGCTTCGTCCTAGTGGACGAATACCAGGACACCAACCGCGCCCAGTACACCTTTCTCAAGTTGCTCGCCGGCGAGCACGCCAACCT
>JALZKG010000072.1 GCA_030859365.1 Gemmatimonadota bacterium | reverse complement strand
ACCGGATCGACGCCGAGGTAGGTGCGGCAGAAATCCGCGATGTCGGGGAGCTTCTTTTCGATCACCTCCGCGCCCAGGTGCGTAGCGTCCAGGTAGACGTAGCGCCTGCCGTGGACCCCGCGCCCCTCCCGCATCTCCATGTAGATGGCGCGCGACACCACGTCGCGCGAAGCGAGGTCCTTCATGGTGGGGGCGTAGCGCTCCATGAAGCGCTCGCCGTGGTCGTTGCGCAGCACCCCGCCCTCCCCGCGCACCCCTTCCGTGATCAGAATTCCCAACTTGTAGATGCCCGTGGGATGGAACTGGTAGAACTCCATGTCCTGCAGCGGCACCCCGCGGCGCAGCGGGACCGCGAAGCCGTCGCCGGTCCCGGCCATGGCGTTGGAGGTGATGGACCAGACGCGTCCGTAGCCGCCGGTGGCGAGCAGGACCGCCTTGGCGCGGAAGACGTGCAGGTCGCCCGTGTCCACGTTGTACGCCACCACGCCCACGCAGCACCCGTTCTCCACGAGGAGATCGAGCATCTGGTACTCGTCGTAGAAGTCGACCCCCTGTTTAATGCAGTTCTGATAGAGCGTCTGGAGGATCATGTGGCCGGTGCGGTCGGCCGCGTAGCAGGAGCGCCGCACCGGTCCCTCCCCGAAGTGGTGCGAGTGTCCGCCGAAGGGACGCTGCGCGATCCTGCCGTCCGGGGTGCGGGAGAAGGGGAGCCCCATGTGCTCCAGCTCCACGATCACGTCGACCGCCTCGTTGCACATCACCTCGATGGCGTCCTGGTCGCCGAGGTAGTCGGAGCCCTTGACGGTGTCGAAGGCGTGCCACTCCGGGTGGTCCTCCTCCAGATTGCCGAGCGCCGCGCCGATCCCCCCCTGCGCCGCGCCGGTGTGCGAGCGGGTGGGGTACAGCTTGGAGATCACCGCCGTCTTCACGTTCGGGTGCCGCGACAGGTAGATCGCGGCCATCAGCCCCGCGCCGCCCGCTCCGACCACCAGCGAGTCGTAGGTGTGGGTGTGGATCATCGGGCGAAGACCGCGGGGTCGAAGGTGAACAGCGCGAACAGCGCGACGGAGAGCGCGGACAGCACGACCACGTAGGCCACGGTCTTCACCGCCATCTGTGCACCCGGCCGGCGGACGTAATCCTCGATGGAGTAGCGCAGGCCGTTCAGGCCGTGCAGCATGGAGAAGACGAGGAGCGCCACGTTGAAAAGGCGCCAGAAGGGATTGCGCCACCGCTCGCGCACCAGCTCGGCGTCCAGGTGCTCCACGCCGATGAACAGGTTCCACCACGCCAGGTGGTAGAGCGCGAGGAAGAGCAGGAGCACCCCGGAGATGCGCATAAAGAACCACGAGTACACCTCGAAGTTCGTGCGCGCGCCCGCGGGGCGCTGATAACCGCCGCCATGCTTCGCGCTGCCACGGGTGCGAGTCACGGCCGCACCTCCCTGAAGCGGGTTCTCGGCGGGGGCGGCCGGGGTGGCGGAAGGCGGGGTCATCGGGGCTCCTCCCCCAGGCTGACCTCGGCCGGAGCCGGGGTGACGACGGTCTCGACCTGCGCGCCGCGCTCCTGCATCCGGATCCGGTGCCGCTCGGTGCCCGGCTCGTCGGCGAGCCCGAAGAGCGGCGCGATCATCATCCAGGTGATCGGGATCATGGCGATCGCCGTGAGGGCGGCAGCGGCGTAGGCGAGCTGCCGCTGCCGGAGCATTGCCAGGGGCCAGAAGTCCTGCACCACGATCCGCAGCCCGTTGAGGGAGTGGAAGAGCACGGCGAAGAAGATGGCCAGCTCCGAGACGCGGAAGAGCGGGTGGCGGTACAGTTCCAGCGACGTGTCGTAGAAGTCCGGCCAGTAGATCACCAGCGCGGTATCGACCACGTGGATCAACAGGAACGCGAGGATCCCCAGGCCGGTGATCCGGTGCAGGAGCCAGCTCCACATCCCTTCCCGGCCTCGATACCTCAGCGCGGTGGCGACCGACCGGCTCCGTTGAGCGACACCCATGTGTGCAGCCTCCGCGAAAATAGGATTCCCTCGAAACCCCGCCTCAGACCTGCTGCATCGGCTCGCGCACGGCGTCGGCCGAGCGCTCGAGCGCGGCCCGCTCCTCGGGGGTCAGCTCCACCTCGATTATGCGCTCCAGCCCACCCCGTCCCAGCTTGCAGGGAACGCCGAGGAACAGGTCTCGCAACCCGTACTCGCCCTGCAGCCATGCCGCGCAGGGGAGGATCCGCTTCTTGTTCTTGACGATGGCCTCAGCCATCTGCACCGCGCCCGCGGAGGGCGCGTAGTAGGCGGAGCCGGTCTTGAGGTGCTTGACGATCTCGGCGCCGCCGTTGCGGGTGCGGTCGACGATCTCGTCGAGGCGGCCGCGCTCCATCAACTGCGTAACGGGGATCCCTGAAACGGTGGTGTAGGAAACC
>JALZKG010000071.1 GCA_030859365.1 Gemmatimonadota bacterium | reverse complement strand
CCCCCCGCCCGCGCTGCCCCTTGCGGCGGGGCGGCTCCTCCTCGCCCTCCGTTTCGCGGCGCGCCCGCCGCTCCGAGCGCGACTCCGCCACGGCGACCCGCGCCTCCTCCAGCGTGGTGGCGCGGATCGCTTCGCGCTTGCCGCGGATCACCGTCCAGCGCAGTGGCCGGTCCAGCTCTGGGAGCGACGCCTCGTCCAGCACGTCGAGCAGCTTGACCGGCACGCGAGCGCGAGCCACCGCCGTCCCGTCCTCGACGGCGTAGTCGAGCGGATAGGGGTTGCCGGCGAGGTGTACCTCGTCCGGGAGCGCCGCCCAGCGCGCTCGCTCCTCCGCCGGCACCCACGCGTCGAGGTCGATCCGCAGCTCGGACTCCTGGAATTCCTCCCAGGAGTGAACGTCGGCGAGGAGCGGGAAAAAGAAATCCGCGAGCCCCCTCTCGCCCGCGTCGCGCGTGGTGCCGCCGGAGCGCCGGAAGACCTCCCGAAGCTCGCGCACGGCTCTGCGGTTCGCCGGCGCGTCGGGGTGCGGAACGCCGCCGCCCGCCATGGCCTCCGCGAGCGCGCGGCGAGCCGTGTCGGCCAGGTCGGCGGGGAAGTCTGAGATCGCCTCCTCCTGCGCTTCGAGTTCGAAGCCGTGAAAGGTCTTCGCCCGCCGCACCCGCAACGGCTTGCGGCGGTGGGCGGGGTCAAGCCGCACCTCCGGCTCCCCGGCTTCCGCGAACTCCCAGATCAGCTCGTAGGGGAGCTGCGTCCCCTCGATCGCCCCCCGCGCGCGGCCGGTCCGGTCGGAGAAGTAGCGCAGGTCGCCGGCGATGGCGCCCCAGCGCGAGCAGACGCTGCTGCGGGATACGCCCACCTCCTCGCCCCAGCTGGTTTCCCCGTCCAGCACCAGGTCGAAGGGCATGGTCCGCGCTACCAGCCGCCGCCAGCCTCGGATCAGGGCGTCGTCCAGCCGGGGAAGCTGACGGGGAAGGACCAGGTCCAGCGAGCGGTAGATGGAGGCGATGGCGAGCGCCGCGTCCTCCACGGCGCGGACCAGCACCCCCCGCTCCTCCGTCCACTCCGCCAGCGCATCCGCATCGAAGACGTGGCGGGGCAGGCCATACACACTCCCCAGCGATCCGGTTTCCCGCAGTGCCCCCTCGTACAGCTGGTACGCGGTGAGATGATCGCTCCCCGGAACCACGTAGCGGTCGATGCGGTTTTCCTGGCGGAGCATCCGGTGCAGCGACTCGACCGATGCGCACGTCGCCACCACTGGAACCAGGTGCTCCTCCGTCTGCACCAGCAGCTCCCCCCACGCGCGATCCACCGGGAGCACCTCCACCCGCCGTCCGTACGGGGTGAGGCGGTTGCCTGTGATCAGGCCGCGGCGCTCCAGCAGCTCCACCGCGCGCCGGTAGGCGATCCGGTCCAGCGGAACCGGTAGGTCCAGCTCGTCGGCGCGGACGCCCACGTCGGCGCAGGTCATCGCCACCCGCTCCGGGTCGCCGGCAAGCTGAAAGTTGGGCTCGGTCGGCTGCAGCGACGCGAAGTCGATGGGCCGCTCCGAAAGGATCCACACCTCGCCGCCGGCCACGCGCCCGTGCACCCGCCCCGCCATCTGCAGGATCTCGTTGGCGCCCAGCGGGAGGCGGGTGAGCACCCGTCTCCCGCGCTCCACGATGGTGGTGAACTGGGCGTCCTCGATCACCACGGTGTCGAGCCCCTGGATGTTGAGCGCCGACTGACCGGCCGCCGTCATGGCGAGCAGGTAGGGGTGGGGTGCGTCGCCCTCCAGAAAGGGGCGCAGCTTGGCGACCGGCTCGCCGCCGTGATAGTAGACGGCGAAGATCCGCTCCCACTTTTCCCCTACCGTGTCGGCGATCGCTTCCGTGCCGGCTCGCGTGGGGACGAAGACCGCCACCCCACGCTCCCCCCTGATGACGTGGCGGAGAAAGCGCTCCGACAGGAATGTGAGCGGCTGCATGGTGTTGGAGACGCGCACGTGCGCCGCCCTGGCCGGATCGAACGCCGAGCTCTGGATGATCTCCGCGGAATCCAGGTACCGTGCGTAGAAGCTCGGGTCGACCGTGGCGGAGAGCCAGATGAAGCGGCAGCCGGCGCGCTTGCCCAGGGCGAGGCAGAGCTCCAGCTCGGCGGAGGTCTGGTGGATCTCGTCCACCACCAGCGTGTCCTCGGGGCCGATCAGACTATCCTGCAGCCAACGCCGCGCGATCCCCGTGGTGATGACCACCACGTTCAGCGTCGGCGTTTCCGGCGTCGCTTCCCGCTCGCGGTTCACCACCCCCACCCGCAGATACTCCCCCACGATCTGCTGGGCGATGGGCCGGATCGCCAGCGTCTTTCCGGTGCCGGTGCCGGCGACGATGCCGAAGCCGCGGCCGGAGGCGGCGAGACGGCGCAGCTCCTCGCCGTGCTCCTGCTCCAGCACCGTCCGGATCCCCGAAAGTCCTATCCCGAGCTCGATGGTCTCGCACGCCGCCCGGGTGGGCGCGATCACCACTACGCGCCCCTCGGGTGGGCGACCGGGGAAGCGTTCGGAAGGAGCGAGGGGAGCGACTTCGACCATGTCTCGGGCGAGGGAGAGCGGAGAAGAGGGGAGCGAAAAGCCCCGTGTCGCGCAAGAACTCCGCCAGCTTCTGCGCCGCGCCTCGCTTGTTGAGGGAGGAGCCAGGCGTTATCTTGCGCCGTTGTTCCCCGCACCCTACCCGGCGTTCCCGCGCCGCCCCCGGTTCCGCCCGCATGTCCAACACCGCCAAACTGAGAGAAAAGGCCCGCGTCCTGGAGCAACGGGAGCAGTGGAAGGACGCTCTCGCGGTCCTGCACCAGATGGCGGAGATGGGCGACGGAGAATCCGCCGAGGTGGGGCTGTGGAACCGGATCGGGGATCTCCACGCCAAGGTGGGGGAGCCGGACCGTGCGGTCGAGGCGTACGAGCACGCCGCGGACGTCTACGCGGACGCAGGACTGCACAACAACGCAATCGCCCTGTGCAAGAAGGCGCTTCGGCTCGTTCCGGGGCGCCATCCGCTGTATCTGAAGCTCGGGCGGGTCAGCGCCGCCAAGGGATTTCTCGCCGACGCCCGCCAGAGCTTTCTGGAGTACGCTGAACGGACGAGTCGCGCTGGCCAGATGGATGCGTCGTTCGAGGCGCTCCGGGAATTCGCCGACCTGTCGCCGGAGGATACCGAGATCCGGCGGCTGCTCGCGGACCAGCTCCGCAGCCACGGGCGCCTCCCGGAGGCCGCCGAGCAGCTCCGCCTGCTCCGGGAACGGCTGCTGCTCGAGGGGCGGAGCGCCGAGGCCGCCCACCTGCGGACAGAGCTGCTGCACTTGGGTCCGGAGGTGGACCCGGACCTCCCCGCCGCGGCTCCGGATGCGACGGACCCGGATTTCGCCGCCACCTTCCCGGAGGCCCTTCCCCCGCTGGGGCTGGAGCCGACGGTGGAGGAGACCGCCCCCCTGGCGTGGAACGAGCTGGTTCCGCTGGAGGGACTCCAGCCGACGACGGAGTTCGACGGCGCGGGGGAGCCGGAGCCCCCCGGTGAGGCCGCGCCGATAGACTTTCTGCCGCGGATGGAGGGGGTCGACGAATTCGCCCCGGGAGACGACGAGGACGAGGACTCCGAGCCGCTTCCCCTGCTCGATCTCGACGAAGGATGGCAGGCGGACGCGGAGCGCAAGCCGGAAGATCCCCTTCCCGCGTTGCGCGCCCGTGCGGGGAGGGATCCCCTGGACGGTGCGGCAAGGCGGGAGTTGGTGGATCTGCTGTCCGAACAGGGGCGCACTGGCGAGGCGCTCGCGGTTCTGGAAGGCGCGATGCGCGACCTTGCCGCCCACGGCGCCTGGGACGACGCGCTGGCCGCGGCCGGCGAGCTGCTCGCGCTCCGCCCCAAAGACCTGGAGGTGCTGCAGGCGCAGGTCGAGCTTTCGTTCCGCACCGGACGGAGCGAGGCCCAGCTCCGGGCGTATCTGGAGCTCGCTCGCGGGCTCCGCGCGCTGGGCGAGGCCGCGAAGAGCCGCGCCGTGTACCGCCGGGTGCTCGAGATCGACCCCGCGCACCCCGAAGCTCGCGCCGCTGTGGCGCCGCCGCCGTCCGATCGCAGCGCCTACGTGGACCTCGGCGCGCTGATCCTGGAAGAAGAGCCCCGCGAGGCGAGCACCCGCTTCGTCATGGACGCGGAGCCTCCCTCCGGCGACGAGGACCGCGACTTCGCGGAGATGCTCTCCGCCTTCAAGAAGAAGGTGGATGAAAACATCGATGCGGAGGATTCCACGAGCCACTACGACCTTGGCCTCGCCTTCATGGACATGGGGCTGCTGGACGAGGCGATCGGCCAGTTTCAGGTCGCGCTCCGGGGCGGGGCGAACCCGCTGGCGACGCTGGAAGTGCTCGGGCGCTGCTTCGCGCTGAAGGGGCAGTTCGCCGTGGCGAGCCGCGTTCTGGAGCGGGCCACGCGGATCCCGGATGCGTCCGACACCGACCTGATCGGGGTGCTCTACGAACTCGCGCTCGCCGAGCAGGCGACCGGCCGGCGGCGCTCCGCACTGGAGTATCTGGAGCGCGTGCTCGCCCTCGACATCCGCTTCCGCGATGCCGCCGAGCAAGCCGCATCGCTGCGGGCGGCGAAGGCGCTTTGACAGGGATCGACCTCGCCCTTAGGTTGCCGGTTTACCCGGCAACCGCTTTCTGCGAGGCATGACGCTGCGCACCGCATCGCCCAAGCTTTCCGACATCCAGGCGCCGGTCCGGGAGCGTCTGGATGCCGTGGTCGACGAACTGCGGCGCATCATCGTCGCGGACTTCCCCGCCGTCGCGGAGGTGAACGATTACCTCCTCAAGATTCGCGGTAAGCTTTTCCGCCCGACCCTGCTCCTGCTCGCCAACGAGGTGGGGGGGCGTGCCAACCCCGAGGCCGAAACGCTCGCCGCGGTGGTCGAGCTGGTGCACCTCGCCACCCTGGTACACGACGACGCCGTGGACCACTCGGTGTTGCGGCGCGGGATGCCTACCGTGAACGCGTTGTGGAGTCATCAGATCGCCATCATCATGGGCGACTACCTGTACTCCCGCTCCATGATCGAGATCACCCGGCTGGGGCGCATCGAACCGATCCGGGTGCTTGCCGATGCGGCGAACGCGATGACGGTGGGTGAGATGCGGCAGCTTTCCGCGCACGACGCACTCGACTTCAGCGAAGACGACTACACCCAGTTGATCGACGCCAAGACCGCGTCGCTCATGGGGGCGTCGTGCGAGCTGGGCGCGCTGGTGGGCGACGCGTCGCTCCGCGAGCCGCTCGCCCGCTTCGGCCGCGAGCTGGGGCGTGCCTTTCAGATCGCCGACGACCTTCTGGACTACACCGCCGACCCCGCCGTCACGGGGAAGCCGTCCGGGTTGGACCTGCGGGAGCACAAGGTGACGCTGCCGCTGATCGCGGCGCTTCCCTCGCTCTCGCGGGCCGAACGGGACCGAGTGGAGGCGTTCTTCGCGGACGCGGAGCCTTCCGGCCAGGCGATCGCCCACCTGATCGGACTGGTGAGTGGGCACGGCGGCTTGGATTATGCTACCACGCGGGCGCTTGGGTACGCCCGCAGCGCGGCGGAAGCTCTGGACGGGCTTCCGGAGAGCCCCGCGCTGGACGCCCTTCGCGACGCGATCAGCTACGCGGTCGAACGCCGCCGCTGAACCCCAACCCCTTTCCTTCTCATCGATGAACGTAGCCGCCCGCCGCCGCATCAGCCGTCTTCTCCTGGTGGTGCTGATCGGTTTGATCCTGGGGGCGCTGCTCGCCGAGCTCGCGGTCCGCTTCATGCCCGAGAGCGCCGCGCGCACCTTCTTCACCACTTCCGTCGCCGCGGCGTTTGGACCGCTGGTCATCGACCTGGTGGCGGTGGGGGTGACGCTCGGACCCCTGGTGTTTCACCTGAATTTCCTGAGCGCCCTCGGTGTGCTGATCGTTGCGCTGGGTGCCCGGAGCTGGCTGTAGCGGCTGCGATCTCCCTGGGATGCAAAAGGACCCGCTCCCCGATGGTCGGAGAGCGGGTCCTTTCGCGTGTGTGCTGCGAGCGGTTCAGCTCCGCCGCAGCACCTGAGCGCGCCGGTCCACGATCTCCGCGTCGCGGCGCAGATCTTGGAGCCAGCGTCCGATCACCGATTGTTGAAGCTGCGCGTTCGCAATCGCGCGCTGCGCATCCTTCTGCGCCTCCCATTCCGTGTGATTCGCCTCGGTGCGGGCTACCGGGCGCACGAGGAAGAGGCCGGCGGAGCTCTGCACCACGTCGCTGACCTGGCCGATCGGAACGCCAAAGGCGGCCCCCACCGCGGCGTTCGCCTGGCCAAACACGGGGTTGGGATCGACGCGGGTGAAGGGACCGGCCGTTTGCACGCTCAGGCCGCGCTCCGCCGCCACGGTGCCGAGCGGCTTGCCTCGCCGGGCGTCCACGGCCATGGCCCTGCCGATGTCCATGGCCCGCTCCCGCTTTTTGTCCAGGACGAGCTGGCGGCGGATCCCGGGCGTCGCTTCGGCGAGGGGAACCGTTCCGGCGGGCGTGAAGCCTTCCGCACGAACGACGTAGAAGGCCTGGTCGGTCTCGAACAGCTCGCTCACCGCGGGGCGCTGCCCCTCCGCCTCCGCCTGCCAGTCGTCCCGCACCCATTCGAACGCCTCCAGCGCCGAACCGACGCCCGGAACGAAGGCGCCGTTCTCCGTCACCACCACCCCCTGGCGGACCGTGGCCCCGACCGCGCGCGCGGCACGGTCGATCCCGGAGCGCCCGGCGAGCTGCTCCAGCGAGTCGGCGCGCGCAAACAGGCGGTCCATCTCGGCTTCCGAGCGCTCCAGCGGGATCAGGACGTGGCGGGCGCGCAGCTGCTCGCCGACACGCTCCTGCACCTGGATCAGGTGAAAGC
>JALZKG010000056.1 GCA_030859365.1 Gemmatimonadota bacterium | reverse complement strand
GAGAAGTCGCGGGCGAACTGCACAAACACCGCCCGGATCTCCTCCCGCCGGCCGCCGCCCCCGTCATCCGCTTCCTTCCGGGGCCGCGGCGGCCGGCGCTCGGAGGTGCGCTTCCCCTTGGCCCGGCCGGAGGAAGCGGCTTTCCGCGCGGGCCGGGAGGTCTCGCCGGCGCCGTCTTTCTTGAGCGCCCTCCCGGCCGTGAGCACGTAGCGCGCATGGAACTGCCGCAGCGACATCTCCCCCACAGCGGGATCCATTCGCTGCGCCATCTCGTAGAGGTCGCGGGAGGGGGTGTCCGGCTCCCGCCGCCGGATTTCCTTCACCTGCTCCAGCACTTCCTCGTTGTGCTCTGCCATCGTTCCTCAGTTGTTGCGGGGGATCGGGAAGGGAAAGGCGTTCCCCGGAGGGGAATGCATCCCATACCTACAGCATTCATCCATCAGAAACAAGTGCCGGTCTCCTCGGTCAGCGGCGCGGGCCCGCCACCTCCCGCAGCCGCGCCGCCACTTCCGGCGTCAGCGCCGCGCGCTCCGGCAGTCCCTGCGCGCGCTGAAACGCCTTGAGCGCGGTGATGGTCGCTTCGTCGAAGGCGCAGAACGTTTCACTCCCCGGGCCCGTGCCGTGGCCGGCCCGGGCGAGCAGCTCCCGCAGCGCGCAGACGTGCGGGCCCGCCGGCGCGGCGATCGGCTGCGTCCCTCCGGGAAGGAAGTGGTCCTCGGGGTGGAAGAGCGACATCCACACCCCGTAGACCCGCTCCAGCTCCAGGATCGGCTCCACGTGGTCCTCCACCCGCAGGTCCGCGTAGCGGTCGTCCCCGCCGCCGTAGCCGCCCTCCGGCTTCACGATCAGCAGCCCCGCGCCCTGCCGCCCGCGCCGATCCCCACCCGCCGCCTGCCCCGCCTTCAGCGCGGCGAGGAGCCGCTCCCCGAAGGGGCGCCCGGCGCCCTCCGCCTCCTCGAAGGCGCGGGCCATCGCGTCCACCACCTCCGGCCCGGTAAGGATGTTCCCCTGCACGCTGTAGTTGCGCCCCGTCCGATGTCCGGCCCACGTCTGGGCGCTGTCGCCGGTGAAGGCGGCCACCCGACAGCGGCGGTCGACCACCGCGAACTGGCGCCGGGCGCGCCCCGCATCGGAGCGGGCCAGCTCGTCCCGCACCTGCTCGGCGGTGCGGCCGCGGCGGAGCCTCTCCAGCGCCTGTCGCTTGAAGGCGACGTTGGCCGCCGCCTGGGTGGCGATCGCACCGACGCCGGCCTCGGCGGCGGGGACGATGGAGCCGGCGCTCACCACGCGCGACTGAACCGCCACGCCCCAGAAACCGCCCGCCGAGTCGCACGCGACGATGCTGAAGGTGGAGAGCGGCGGGGGAGGGGGCTGCGCGGGGGCAGGGGAGGCGGCGAGTGCCACGCCCGCCCCCAGGAGCGCCCCCAGGAGCTTCGGTCCGAGCATGGGTCAGTGCACCCCGCTCGCCAGGCGACGGATCGGCCTGACGAAGAGCGCGAGCAGGATCCCCGCGCCCGCCACGGTCAGCGCTACCTGCCCGAAGAGCTCGGTGAGCGGCAGCGACTCGAAGCGCCCCGCGACGCGTCCCGCGATCAGGTTGCCGAGCGACACCGACATGAACCAGACGCCCATCATCTGCCCCACCTTGCGGCGCGGGGCCAGCTTGGTCACGGTGGAAAGCCCCACCGGGCTCAGGCACAGCTCGCCGATGGTGTGGAGCAGGTAGGTGAGCACCAGCCACATCGGGGACACCTGGACGCCGCGCGCCGAGCTGGCCGAGGCGCCCACCATCACCAGAAAGCCGAGCCCCAGAAAGATCAATCCCAGCGAGAACTTGGCCGGGCTCGAAGGCTCGGCGCCGCGCCGGCTGAGCCACACCCAGAGCCAGGCGAAGACCGGCGCGAGCAGGATGATGAAGATGGAGTTGACCGACTGCAGCCACTCCGCCGGCATCTCCCACCCCCCGATGGTGCGGTCCGTCAGCCGCTCCGCGAACAGGTTGAGCGAGGAGCCCGCCTGCTCGAAGCCGGACCAGAAGATGGCGCTGAAGATAAAGAGCACCCCGATCACCCCCAGCCGCTTCCGCTCGACGGTGTCCAGGCCGCCGGTCAGGGCCGTGGAGCCGAAGTACAGCAGCGCCAGGCCGACGATCACGGCGCCGCCCGCGTCCGCCAGCGCGGTCGCGCTGACGCGGAACAGGCCGGAAAACATCCCGAAGCCGAGCAGGCCCAGCACCGCGGCGCCGATCAGCGCGATGTTGGTGGTCTGCCGCTTCTGCCGCTCGAATGTTTCCGGGTCTTCCGCGGCGTTGGGGTGGAGGCCGGCGTCGCCCAGGTGACGGGCGCCGAGCACGTACTGGACGATCCCCAGCACCATCCCGAAGCCCGCGAGTCCGAAGGCCCAGTGCCACCCTGCCTGCGTGCGCACCAGCCCGGTGGCGAGCGGGGCCATGAAGGCGCCCAGGTTGATCCCCATGTAGAAGATGGAGAAGCCCGCGTCGCGCCGGGCGCCGCCCTCCGGATACAGCTCTCCCACCATCGTGGAGATGTTCGGCTTGAGCAGCCCCGTCCCCAGGACGATCAGCACCAGCCCGAGGTAGAAGGTGTTGATCCCCGGGATGGCCATGCTGAAGTGCCCGAGCGCGATGATGATCCCGCCGTACAGCACCGCCTTGCGCTGCCCGAAGAGGCGGTCCGCCATCCACCCCCCGGGGAGGGCGAAAAGGTACACGGCCGCGGTGTACAGTGCGTAGATGGCGCCGGCCGTCGCTGTGTCGAAGCCAAGACCGCCTTCCGTGACCGCCGCCGTCATGAAGAGGATCAGCAGCGCGCGCATCCCGTAGTACGAGAAGCGCTCCCACAACTCGGTGAAGAACAGGGTAGAAAGGCCGCGCGGATGGCCGAAGAAGCCACCGTCCTGCGGAACCGAGCCGTGCGGCGACGGCCCCCCGGCCACGGTGCTGGCCGGGACGGACGAGAACTCCGAAGTCGGATCTTTGGTCATGCAGGCACCTGCGTGGGGCGTTGAAGGGCGGCGGAGCGGAAGACGGCCGCGGGGCTGCGCCAGGGGGGCACGGCCCCACGGACAGGTGGGAACGGGGCAAGCTAGTGTGCCGACCCGTACCGCAGCAAGCGAGGGAGCGCGGCGGCACCCGAGGTTGACGCACGCCGGGGGCGCCACGACATTGCACCCGCTCCGACGCGGGGTGCGCGGCGCGGAGATCCGGGGCGGAACACGGGGGACGGAGGGCGGTGACGAGCAGGGCGGAAAGCCGGGGGCTCCCCGACGCAGCGGACCTTTCGGCTCCGCGGATCACCGCCGCGGGCGGGATGCGCTACATGGCGATCGCCGCCTTCTGGTTCTCGCTGATGAGCCTGCTGGTCCGGGTGGCCGGGGATCGGCTGCCGAGCCAGCAGGTGGTGCTCGCCCGCGGGGCGGTGACGGCGCTGCTCACCTGGGCGATGGTCCGGCGCGCCGGGATCCCGCTCCGGGGCGGGCGCGAGCGCCTGCTCTGG
>JALZKG010000046.1 GCA_030859365.1 Gemmatimonadota bacterium | reverse complement strand
GTGCGGAGCCTCGCGGCCGGCGCTCCCGGGCCCGCCAGACTCCCGTCGCCGCGCCGGCGAGGTGGAGCGCGACGCCGAGCGCTGCCGCGGCGAGCAGCGCGATCACGATCCAGAACATCACCCGCTGCCCTCCCTCCGAAAGGTCCACCCCGCCGAACATCTCTCCGAGCAGCCGTTTCGCGGTGCCCCACGCCTCGCGCAGCCAGGCGGTGACCGGCGAGGGCGGCGGGGGAGCGAACTCGGGACGGGCGAAGACGTCGTCGAGGGCCCGCTCCACCTCCCACGGCGCGGGGGGGACCGTGGGCTGCACCTCAGGTCGCGAGCGCGAGCCCTTCGGCGGCCATCTCCAGGTCGAGGGCCTCGGTGCGGACTCGACGGTCGTAGTAGAGCAGCACGAAGCAGCCGATGAAGAAGGGGAAGGTCAGCGCACCGCTGAGCAGCCCCACCATCTGCTGGAAGGCAAGCTGCCGGGCGCTGAGCATCGCTCCGGCCGCCGGATCCCACATCGTCGAGGCCATCCCCGTGGCGAACATCACCCCCAGCATGGGAAGAAAGACGATCAGGTAACCCACCAGGGCGACGCCGACGATGCGCAGCCGCGCACCCCCCGAAAGCTGCCACGAGCGCTTCAGCGCCGCCCAGGGCCCCTTGTGCTCGACGACCACGGCGGGCACCACGGCGAACATCGCGGCCAGGACTCCGAAGCCCAGGACGACGAAGAGGAGGCCAACCACGACGCCCATGACTCCGGCAGCGGTCCCGCTCGCCCCGGCACCGAGGACCCCGGCACCGAGGACCCCGACGATCCCGATCATGATCGCCAGCACCACGCCCACCGCCACAAAGGCGAGAAACGCGAGCAGGGCGGCGCCGAGCAGGGGGAAGAAGGCGCGCAGACCCGCGCCATATCCATCGGCGAGCTCGACGCTGCCGCCGGTCAGCGCCTGCGAAAGCTGCCGCGTCACCGCTCCCCACAGGAGCAGAAATCCGAGCGCCGAAACCAACCCGAAGATCGCGAACCAGCCGACCGTCTCCGGCCCGGCCGTTTCCGCCGCCAGCATCGCACTCTGGCGCGTCATCATCCAGGAGGCGAGGGTGATGGGGATGAAGGGGAGGAGTGCGGTCAGGAAGAGGGTGAGAAAGTAGCGGCGGTACAGCGAAAACGATCCATCGAGGATTTCACCGAACCCGAGCGGGCGTAGCTGTGGGAGGGGCATGGTCGGGCCTGGGAAGGGGCGGACACGCGCGAGACTGTCGGGGGAGGGCGCAAAGTAGATGAGGGAACGACTCCGCGTCAATCGGCCGGGACGACGGGGGTGCCGAGGAACGCCCGCCCGTGCCAGCTCCGCCCCATCGGCGTTTCCCACCGGCCGGCGCGCAGCTCGCCCACCGTGGACACCGTGGAGTCGATCACCGGCGTGTCCTCATGGACGGCGCCCTCCCGCGCCAGGGCGCGGAACTCGGGTCGCGGCACCGCGCGGATCTCGCCGTCGGCGTCGCGGAACCAGACCCGCGAACCGTCGCGTAGCGTCACGCCCAACTCCCGTTCCACCTCGCCGAGCACGCGGAACAGGGCGTCGATCGAGCACCCCGACACGCCGGTCGCGCCTTCGTCCGCCCCCACCAGCAGAAAGTGGTCGTGGCGCCAGTCGCGCGCACCGCGTACCGGCCGGCCGTGCGCGGACCACCCGGCGAGGTGCGCATCGACCCGCTCGAGCAGCCGCTCCGCTTCCGTGCCTCGAAGCGGGCGGGAGGCGGCAAAGGTCCAGAGGCGGGCATCGTCGGGGAGGCGGTCGAAGTGGACGGGGGTCACAGCGAACTCCGGTCGGGGGGAGGGGCGCGGCGGGAGGGCCGCGGGGTGGCGGAGTCCGGGTCCGCCGGGCGGACCCGAATGCGAATCGTTTCGCGTCGTACCCGCCGCGGAATGCGGCAGAACCCTTCCCATCCGCACGCCGGGCACCAGCGCCGCTGCACCGTCCACAGGAGGAGCGGCGCGCATACGCGCCCGAACCACCCCATGCGGATCAGCAGAGTCTCCCCTTCACAGCGGCCGCACCGCGGGTCCGCCGGGCAGATCAGGTAGATCGTGATCACCGCCAGCACCAGCTTGGAGCCGAAGGTGACGAAAAAGAAGAGCAGGTACCAGCCGATCATGGGGCAGTGCAGCAGAGGTGCCCGGCAGCGTGGGTGCGTATTCCACTTCCCCGAAGCCGGCGGTTTGTTCCCTCACCGCCGACTTGCCGCGCGGCCGCCGGGGCGGTTACCCTTCGCGCTCGCCGCATCGCTCCCCTGCCGGACCCCAATGAACGTTCTCAACGTCCAGGATCTGCACAAGAGCTTCGGCCCGCGCGTGGTTTTCGACGGGGTTTCCTTCGCCATCGACGAGGGCGAGAAGGTAGGGTTCATCGGCGCCAACGGTTCCGGCAAGTCCACCCTGTTCCGCATCGTGGCCGGAGGGGAGGGGGCGGACGCGGGAACGCTCGCCTTTCAGCGGGGGATCCGGGTGGGCGTGCTCGCCCAGGAGCCGGAGTTCGCTCCGGGGGACACCATCCGCTCCGCGGCCGCGAGCGGGGCTCCCGAGCTTCAGGCGGCGCTCGACGAGCACCGGCGGATCAGCGAGCGGCTGGCCGGGGGAGGGGAAGCGGCGGATCCGCAACGGCTGCTCGACCGCCAGGGCGAGACGGGCGCGCGGATCGACGCACTCGGCGGGTGGGACTGGGAGCACCGGCTGGAGGCGGTCCTTTCCCGGCTGGGAGTGGAGGGTTGGGAGCGGCCGGTGGAGGGGCTTTCCGGCGGGGAGCGCAAGCGCGTAGCGCTGGCCCGCGTGCTCCTGCAGCGCCCCGAGCTGCTGCTGCTGGACGAGCCCACCAACCACCTGGACGCAGACACCGTGCTCTGGCTGGAGGGGCACCTGGCCGAGTATCCGGGCGCGGTGATGCTGGTCACCCACGACCGGTACTTTCTGGAC
>JALZKG010000044.1 GCA_030859365.1 Gemmatimonadota bacterium | reverse complement strand
GGCCCGCGGGGTGCAGTGGCACCCGGAACGAGGCGAGGCGGAGGCCCTGCAGGATCGGAGGGATCCGGATCGCCGCCTTTTTCACGCCTTTGTCGAAGCCGCCAACCGCTTCGGGCTGGAGGCGGGGCTGCGCTCGCAGGTGCTCGGGTAAGGTACCCTACGGGAGGACCACGAACTCCTCGATCTCGTCCAGGGCGAAGCGGACCTCCTCCCCGGTGGTGGGATGGCGGGCGAGGAGCACCTCCGATCCGTCTCCGGATTCCAGCCTCTGCGGGATTACCACGAACTCCGTGCCGCGGCGCACCAGTTGCATGCGCGCACCCTCCACGATCGCCGCCTCCACGCGGTCCAGCTCCGACGGGCTCCAGTTCACGAGCGCTGGGGCGCGGGGGCGATCGCCTCCGGACGGACGGAGATGTAGTAGTTGCGGATGAACAGCGCATCGACCCGCTGAAAGGCGCTGTCCGGAACCTCCCCGAACTTGATTCCCACCCGCTGGGGCGGCTGCGGCAGGGCGATCCGGAGCGTGTCCGCCCATACGTCGAACTCCGCTCGGGCGATCCGCGTCAGGTATCCCTGGAGATCCACGCTTCGCCCGGGTCCGAACGCCGCGAGCGCCTCGGGCGGCGGCGCCGGCTCGAAGCGCACCATGATGCGTCGGCCCCCTTCGGTGCGGATCCACATCGCGTTGTTCACGACACGGCTCTCGACCACGCCACGGAGCTGGAGGAGCCGGCCGAGGTCCCCGTCTCCGAGCGGGACCACGGAGGCGAAGGAGGCAGCCTCCACCGGGAGCACCGGGGCCCGCTCTCCGCCGAAGTTGGCGCTCGCGCCGACGCGCCGCTCCCGCGCCGCTTCCGTCGGATCCGCCACGAAGAAGCCGATCGCCCATACGAGAAGCGAAACGGCGACCAGAGCTGCGATCCACAGCCAGAGCCCGCTGCCTCGTGGACGTATCAATCGAATGTCTGCCATGTCCGAACCACTCCGGGTGCGATCGAGGTGAACGTCGGCTGGAGCGCAAGGACCATTCCCGTCTCCGGCGGCGGCTTGCTGGCCTCCGCCGCCTCGGGTTACAATACCCAGTTCGCCCGAGGGTGGTCCCGCTCGGACGTTTCATCGCTGCCACAGGAGCTTGCTTCGTGTCCCGTTCCCGTTCCCGCCCCTCTTCCGCCGAGCCGCGCCGCTCGCCGCTCACACCTTTCTACGCCATTCTGGGTCTGGTCGCGCTCGCGGGGCTCGGCATCCTCGCCTATCAGATGTTCGGCCGCAGCGAGGGCGCGACCGCACCCGTCCAGGTGGCCGTCGATCCCCAGGCCGCGTCGCGCGCACAGGGAATCGCCCTGGGGCCAGAGGACGCTCCGGTGGTGATCTACGAGTTCGCCGACTTCCAGTGCTATGGGTGTGCACAGTTTGCCTCGCTGACGATGCCCGTGGTCAAGGAGCGCTTCGTGGACACCGGGATGGTGCGCTACGTCTTCTACGACTACCCGCTCGTCAGCATCCACCCCAACGCCTTTCTGGCGGCACGCGCCGGGCGCTGCGCGAACGAGCAGGGGCGGTTCTGGCCCTATCACGATCGCCTCTTCCAGCAGCAGGGGCGGTGGAGCACCGAACGCAACCCCAGCGGGATGTTCGTGGACTATGCGCGGCAGCTCGGTCTCGACGCCGGCGCCTTCGAGGGGTGCCTTCGCTCCGACCGCTTCGCCGCCGAGGTGACGCAGAGCATGGCGCTCGCCGAATCGCTGGGGGTGCAGGGCACTCCGACGCTCTTCGTGAACGGAAAACGGCTGCAGGACGTTCCCTCGGCCTCCGAGCTGGACCGCATCATCCGCGAGGAGATGGGCGGCGCGGGCACGGCTGCTCCCGCCGCGCCCGCATCCGAGTGAGATCCACCCCGGACGCGTATCGCGGGGAGCCGCCCCTCGCCTCCCGCATGGCGATCGCGCTGCTCGCGCTCGTGGGGCTGCTGATCTCCGCCTACCTGGCGCTGTACAAGCTGGGCTACATCGGAGTGATCCAGTGCGGCGTGGGCGGGTGCGACGTGGTGCAGGGCTCCCGCTACGCGTACTTTCTCGGGCTTCCGGTGGCGCTATGGGGCGTCGGCGCGTATGCGGCGATGCTCGGGCTGGCGATGGCGGGGCTGCAGCCTCGCTGGTTCAGGGCGCGGTGGGTGGCACTCTCCCTGTTCGCCACGGCGAGCGTCGGGGTGCTCTTTTCCGCATACCTGACCTACCTGGAGGCAGCGGTGATCCGCGCCTGGTGTCGATGGTGCGTGGTGTCGGCCATCGTGGTCACCCTGATCTTTCTGCTTTCCATCCCCGGGCTGCGCAACGCGCGCTGAACGCCATCTGCCGGAGACTCCATGAACCCGCCCAACCGCACCGCCGCGATCCGCCTGGTGTTCGCCGATGAGGGAGCGTTTCACTCGGAGACGGTGCAGGTGCCGACCGAGCGGATCGCCCGGTACGAGCGCCTGATCGACCTGCTGCGCGAAGACGAGAGCGTCACGCGGCACCTGTACCTGGATCTGGGACGGCTGGTCTCCGCCTACGTCGCGGAAGACGAGTCCTGATCACGGGGCGGGTCTGCCGGCGAGCACTGCTTCGATCCGCTGGCTCATCTCCGCAAAGGGCTGAGCTCCCACCACGACCTGCTGGTTCCCTTCGCGACCGGGGGCGGTCGGCTGAAGCACGAAGGTTGGCGTTCCGCCGATCCCCGCCTGAGCCGACTGCAAAAGGTCTCCGATGATCAGCGGCGCCACCTGATCCCGTTCCACGCACGTCCGGAACGCCCGTTCGTCCAGCCGCATCGCAGCCGCGTAGCCGACGAACCGCTCCGTGGCGTCCGCGACGCCGCTCCACTCCGGCTGGGTTCGAAACAGCTGGTCGTGCATGGGCCAGAACGCGTCCTGGGCGCCGGCACAGAGCGCCGCTTCGGACGCCGCCCACGCCTGGGCATGGTTCGGAAGGGGATAGTTGATGAAGACCAGCCGCGCCTTTCCCGTCTGCAGGTAGGCGCTGTCCAGCGCGGGGTGGGTTTCCGCCGCGAACTGACGGCAGAAGGGGCATTGAAAGTCCGACACCTCGATGATGGTGACCGGGGCGTCGGGGGCGCCGCGGCTCCGGCTGCGGGAGGCCCGCGCCAGCACCGAATCCGGTTCTGCGGCGGCCGCGGCCATCGTGGTCTGTCGGGCGGCATCCTGCGCCCGGGGCGCGGGCTGCTGGGCGCAGGCGGGCACGGCGAGGAGCAAGAGGATCAGCGGAGCGAGCGAACGGGACATGGCGTCGCGAGGTGGAGGGGGTGGTGGACTCAGGAAGAT
>JALZKG010000496.1 GCA_030859365.1 Gemmatimonadota bacterium | reverse complement strand
CTCCATGCGCCCGCGCCCTGGGGGGCGGCCCCGAGGGCGGAGCGGTACGCCGCCAGTGCCTCGGCGTGGCGGCCGCGGCGAAGGGCGGCGAGGCCGCGATTGCACCACCCCTGCTCCCACTCCGGCTGCAGCCGGGTCGCCTCCGCGAACGCGTGCTCCGCGCCCCCCGTGTCGCCGCGATGGATCCGGACCACGCCGAGGTTGTTCCAGGCGAGGACGTAGCCCGCGTCCGCTTCGATCGCGCGCCGGTAGCTCGTCTCCGCGTCCGCCAGCGCCCCGGTCTGATGCAGGCAGACACCGCGCTCGTTCCACAGCTTTGGGCTCGCTCCGTCCCCGTCCAACAGCCCCTGGTATAGCTCCAGGGCGCGTGGCGCCTCGCCACGCAGCAGGTGGAGCTCGGCGATGGCCTGCCGGGTCAGCGACGGGTCTTCGCCCCCGTCGAGGGCGCGGCCGAACTCCCGCAGCGCCTCCTCGTACAACCCCTTTTGCCGGAACGCGACCCCTAGGTTGTAGCGCGCCATGAAGCCGTCGGCGCTTTCCGGGCGCCGGGTCCGCTCTCCCACCATCTCCTGGTAGCGGGCCGCGCTGTAGCGGTCCAGGGAAAGGTTGGTCTGGGCGCGGGTGTAGCGAGGGTTGAGGTCGCTGGCGCGGCGCGCCGCCGCGGCGGCCTCCTCCATCAGGCCCAGGTCCCCGTAAACGAAGGCGAGCACGTGGTGCGCGTCGGCGAAGTCCGGGTTCAGCTCGGTGGCGCGGAGCAGCTCGCGCAGCGCCTCGTCATTCATCCCCCGGTTGTAGAACAGCTCGCCCAGGTAGAAGTGGAGAACCGCGCTCCCGGGGTCGATCCCCAGCCCGATGCGGAACGCGGTGGCCGCGGCTTCGAGGTCCCCCGCGACCTTGAGCGCCTGGCCGAGCTGGATCAGCGCACGCAGCTCGCGTGGGTGCCGCTGCAGCAGCGTCCGCAGCTCCGCGATCGCGCCACCGCTGTCCCCCGCATGGAGCAGCGCCTGGGCGAGTCGGGCGCGCGCGTCGGCATCGGCGGGATCACCGCGAAGCTGCTCGCGAAGCTCCGCGACCACCCGGTCCCACACGCCGGTGTTGAAGTAGGCGATCTCCAGGTTCCGCTGCGCCACCTGCATCTTGGAGTCGATCTCCAGCGCCCGCTGGAACTCCTCGACCGCCTCCTCCCAGAGGCCCTTGTTGAAGTACAGGACGCCCAGGTTGTTGTGCGCACCCGCGTCCGAAGCGTCGATCCGTTGCGCAAAGCTCCGCAGGATCCGAAGGTCCCGCTCGGAGTGGGGAGGGCGTGGCGGGGGCGCGGCGGACTCGGTCACGTCAGGCGAGGCGAACCGACTCGAGGATGATCCCGAGTGACTCGGGGTCGGGGAGGAGCAGAAAGAATCCCTGCAGCGACTCCGACCCCGCCATCGAGAACTCGGTCTGGATGCTGAATACGTAGTCGTGCATGCGGCCGAAGTTGGTGTGGGTCGTGGTCAGCACGGCAGCACACAGATCGATCACCAAACTCGGCACGGAGGGAAGGAGCATCATCCCCATGAAGTCCGCGAGCGCGTTCATGTACGCCGACGAAAGGATGTTTCCCGCCTCTTTGATGGCCGACTGCTCCAGCTCGCTGAACACGTGGGTGCTCCCCGCCGGGCGTCCGAGCAGGATCTCCGCCAACCGAATCGCCGAATCGCGCGGAAAGACGAGCAGCGTGCGACCGGTCAGGTCTCCCAGCATGTGCATCAGCGTCGCGACGACCACCTCGTCGGCGCGCGCGAGCGAGTCCGGTACCTCCTCCAGCGGGATGATCTGGAGTTGAGGGACGCTGATCATGATCCGGCTCCCGGTCATCTGCGACAGCGCGGTGGCCGCATGCCCCGCACCGATGTTCGCTACTTCGCGGAGGGCGTCGAGCTGGTTTGCCTGAAGCTGCCGGATGTCCATGAAAGGCATGAGGGGGAGTTAGAAGGCGACCGCCGCGGCGGCTCCGGCCTCGCCGCGAACCAGCGCCCCGACGTCCAGGATCAGCGCGGGGCGCCCGTCGGCGAGGATGCTGGCGCCGCTGAAGCACCGCAGGGTGCACACGGTGGCATCGAACTGCTTGACCACGATTTCGCGCTGGCCCACCACGCCATCGACGCGGAGCCCCACCGGCTGCCCGCCCAGCTCCAGCACCACCACGGTGGTCTGCGGTGCGGAGGCCGGGGCGGAGCCCAGCTGCTCGGCCAGGTCGAGGAGGGGAACGGTTTCGTCGCGCAGCACGACCACCGCGCGGCCACCGACGCGCCGGATCGCGTCCGTCGGCAGCTCCACTACCTCGGCGACGTGGGTCAGCGGGAGGGCGTAGCTTTCACCCCCGGAGCGCACCAGCAGCGCTCGGACGATGGCGAGCGACAGCGGCAGTCGCAGGGTGAAGGCGGTTCCCCGCCCCGGCGCACTCTCGATCTCCAGCACGCCACCCATGGCGCGGACCCGCGTCGCGACCACGTCCAGCCCGACGCCGCGTCCGGACACGTCGGTCACCGCTTCGGCGGTGCTGAAGCCCGGGTGCAGGAGGAGGCGGAACATCTCCTCGTCCGCCATTGCATGCGCGGTGTCGGCGTCGATCAGCCCGGCGGCGACGGCGCGGGCCGCCACCCGGTCCCGGCGGATGCCCGCCCCGTCGTCTTCCACGCGGATCGCGACGCGCGAACGCTCGCGGGATGCGACGAGACGGAGGGTGCCTGCCTCGGGCTTTCCCGCTCCGGCGCGCTGGGCGGGTGTCTCGATCCCGTGGTCGACGGCGTTGCGCAGCAGGTGCACCAGCGGATCGCCCATTTCGTCCAGCACCGAGCGATCGAACTCGGTGTTCTCCCCCTCCACCACGAGCGCGACGCGCTTGCCGAGCGCGCGGGCGGCGTCGCGCACCAGCCGGGGAAAGCGGTCGAAGATCTGCGCGACGGGGACGAGCCTCGCCTGCACCACCTCGTGCTGCAGCTCGCCGATCAACCGCCCCGCCTGCTCCAGCGCCTCGGCCAGCTCGGGGCTTCCACCCTCCGCAAGCTGACGGAGACGGTCTCGGGCGATGACCAGCTCTCCGACGCTGTTCATCAGCGCGTCCATACGGCTCAGATCGACCCGAACGCTGCGGGTCGCGGCGGGCCTCGCCCCAACCGGAGCTTCGGGGGCCGGAGCGTCGGGAGCCGAGGCGCGCGGCTCCGCGACCACCACCCGTTCCAGATCCCCGACCGCCACCAGGGCCGCGCGCACCGCGTCGGCGGGTTGGTCGCTCTCCAGCACGAAGCGGAGTGTCCCCGCGAAGTCCTCGCCCGAGAGCGAAGGCTCCGGCGGAGCGACGGCGCCGACCCGCCCCAGCTCGCGGGCTCGACGGAGCACCAGCATCGCTCGCACGGCCGGCAGGGCGGCGTCACCGCGTACGACAACTTCGACGCCGAGCCCGATCGCCGGTCCGGCATCCGCCGCGACCGTCACCGGGACGGTCGGAACGGCATCCCGCGGCCAGGTTTCGGCCGCGGCCGCGGTCTGGAGCCGGGCGAGCAGGAGCGGGTCCGCCACGGCGCCATCGGTGTCCGCGAGCGCGGACTCGATCGCCCGCTCCAGGGCGTCCGCGCCCTGGAAGAACAGCTCCGCGAGCTCCGGACCCACCGCCAGGTCGCCCCGCCGGACACGCTCCAGCACGTTTTCAAGCACGTGGGCGAGCGCGGCGACCGCCGCGTACCCCATGGGCGGGGACATCCCCTTGATGGTGTGGACGGCGCGAAACACCCCCTCCACCGGCTCACGGGCGCGCGGATCGGCCTCCAGCGCGAGAAGCAGGTGGTTGATCGCGGCGAGGTGCTCGCGCGATTCGGAGAGGAACAGGTCCGCGTATCCGGAAAGCTCCATCGGGCGTGTCAGCCGATCACGCGCTGCACGGCCTCCAGGACGCGCGAAGGCTGGAAGGGCTTGACGACGAAGTCGCGAGCGCCCGCCTGGATCGCCTCGACGACGAGCGCCTGTTGCCCCATCGCGCTGCACATCAGCACCTTGGCGCCGGGGTCTTCCCGGACGATCTCGCGGACCGCGTCGATCCCGCCCATGTCCGGCATCACGATGTCCATGGTGACCAGGTCGGGCTTCAGCTCGCGGTACTTCTCGACGGCCTGCGTTCCGGTCTCCGCCTCTCCGACCACGTCGAACCCGGCCTGCTTCAGGATGTCGCCGATCATGGTACGCATGAAGATGGCGTCATCGCAGATCAACACCGTTTGACTCATCCAGCCTCCAGAGGAAGGGGTGATGGCTGCGGGATACCGCTCAGGACAGGAGGGGGCGCAGGATCTCGTCGGTGTCCACGGCGAGAAAGAGCTCGCCGTCCGACTCGCCAATGCCGCGCAGATAGGAGCGGTCGATTCCCAGACTGCGGATCGTTTCCGCGGAGGTCGCAAGCGCTTCGGGGAAGACCTCCACCATCCCGGCGAGCTCCTCCACCGCGATGCCTACCGTCTTTCCGGCGTGCTCCACGACCACGATGCTGTGCTCCGGGAGATTCGACGCGGCGCGAAGGCGAAGCCGGAGCCCGAGATCGATCACGGTGACGAGGCGGCCGCGAAGATTGACCAGACCGAGCACGTACGGTGCGCTCCCGGGGAGGGGCGTACAGGGACGGGCGGGGATGATTTCACGGATGGTGCCGACGGGGATCGCGATCCGGTGACCGTCCACCTCGAACAGCACCATCTTCCGCGGCGCGACAACGCCCTCAGGCTCGGCGGGGGCGCCTGCGGACTCCTTGTGAAGCATTGCCGGGGATGATCGATGCACGTCGGAAGGCGAGCGAAACAGTATAGCCGCGCTTCCCACGGGGGTCAAGCGACGCGGGTGTCCTCCGCGCGCGCCCAGTCGACGGTCGTCTGAAGATCCGGCGGGAGGGGGGCTTCGAAGTGCATCGGCTCGCCGCTCCGGGGGTGCTGAAAGGAAAGACGGGCGGCGTGGAGGAAGTGGCGCGGAGTGCGACCCGCGAGCTGCGCGGCCCAGCCCCGCTCCCCTCCGGAAAATCCCCGCTCCCGCCCCGCTCCATAGGTGAGGTCTCCCACCACAGGGTGCCCCACGTGGAGCAGGTGGACCCGGATCTGGTGGGTGCGACCGGTTTCCAGCTCGGCCTGGAGCAGATCCGCGGCGCGCCACCGCTCCAGCCTCCGGAAGCGGGTCACCGCGCGCCGGCCGCCGGGGACCACCGCCATCCGCTTTCGATCGGTGGGGTGCCGGGCGATAGGGGCGTCCACGGTGAGCGTGTCGGCGGCGAGGTGTCCCCAGGCGAGGGCGAGGTACACGCGACGGACCTCGCGGCGGCGCAGCGCGTCGGCGAGGCGGCGATGGGATTCGTCGTGCTTGGCCACCACCAGGAGACCGGAGGTGTCGCGGTCCAGGCGATGCACGATCCCGGGCCGCAGCACCCCGCCGATCCCCGAAAGGTCTCCTACCGCGTGCAGGAGCGCGTTGACCAGCGTTCCCGATAGGTGGCCGGGGGCCGGGTGCACCACCAGACCGGGGGGCTTGTTCACCACCAGCAGGTCCGCGTCCTGGTAGACCACGTCCAGAGGGAGCGGCTCCGCCTGCATCGGGGAAGGGGTCGGCGCGGGGACCGCCACCTCGATCCGATCTCCCTGCCGCGGTCGGTCCCGCTTGCGCGGCGTCGCTCCGTTGACCCGCACCCGCCCATCTTCGATCCACTGCGCCGCCCGGGAGCGGGACACCTCCAGCCGCTCCGCGAGATAGCTGTCGAGCCGGGCGTCCGCGTCGTCCGCTACGGCGAACTCGTGCCGCCGCTCACCCTCTGCCATCCGTCTCCGCCCGCTGCTCCTCCCGCCAGAGCGAGATGGCGAGCAGCGTCGCCCCCACGGTGACGCCGATGTCCGCGACGTTGAAGACCGGCCACCGCAGCGCCCCGATCCCGAAATCGAGAAAATCGATTACCCCACGCTCCGAGCGCACCCGGTCGATCAGGTTGCCGATGGCACCGGCCGTGACCAGGGCGATGGCGAAGATCCGCATCCGGTCCATCGCGGGGGTGGCGCGGTATAGAAAGAAGAGCCCCACCACCGCGACGAGCGAAAGCACGCCGAAGATGTAGCGGGAGTGCTCCCCCAGGCTCATCCCGAACGCGGCGCCCCGGTTGAAGATGTAGGTGAGCCGGAAGACGTCGCCCCACACGGGGATGGGCTGATACGGGACCATGGTGCGCTGGACGATCACCTTGGTCACGATGTCGAGCACGAGCACCGAGATCACCGTGCCCAGGTACAGGGCGGCCTTGCCTCCCGCACCCGCGGCGCCGGCTTCCGCCCGGGTGCGCGCTTCGGAACGAGCCGTCTCGGTCTGCGTCATGGTTCCGGGTACTGGGAAAGGGGCGCGAGGGCGATGGTGGCCGGGATCCCGTCCAGAT
>JALZKG010000494.1 GCA_030859365.1 Gemmatimonadota bacterium | reverse complement strand
CCCAGGGACTGTCTGCCGAGCAGGCCGAGCAGGCGCTGCGCGGATCCGGCGGCAGCGCCGCCAAGCCGCTCCCCCCGGTGGACAGCGACTTTCTGGATCTGTTCGACGAGCTGCCGGAGGAGCTGCGGGCGCTCCGTCGGCGGGTTCGCGATTTCATGGAGCGCGAAGTCGCCCCCCACGCCGACGCCTACTGGGAGCGGGCGGAGTTTCCGCACGGGATCGTCCCCAAGCTCGCAGCCCTGGGTCTGATGGAGGGGCTGTACGAGGACGAACAGCGGGGCCAGTCCATGATCGACGGGCTGATCTCCATGGAGATGGCGCGGGTGGATCCCTCCATCGCCACCTTCTACGGCGTGCAGGGTGGGTTGGCGATGGGCTCCATCTTCTTCTGCGGCTCCGCCGAGCAGCGACAAGAATGGCTCCCGCCGATGCGGCGCTTCGAAATCATCGGCGGGTTCGGGCTCACCGAGCCGGACGTGGGTTCGGGCGCTTCCAAGGGGCTGATGACGACCTGTCGTCGCGAGGGCGGCGAGTGGGTGCTGGACGGACGCAAGCGCTGGATCGGCAACTCCACCTTCGGGCAGATCGTGGTGGTGTGGGCGCGCGACGAGGCGGACGATCAGGTCAAGGGCTTCATCGTCCGCACCGACTCGCCGGGGTACTCGGTGGCCAGGATGGAGGGGAAGATCGCCCAGCGGGCGCTGCAGAATGGGGAGATCACCCTCCGCGGCGTGCGCGTGGCCGAGCGCGACCGGCTGCAGAAGGCGCACTCCTTCAAGGACACCGCCCGCGTGCTGACCGCCGCCCGCGCCGGCGTTGCCTGGCAGGCGGTGGGGTGCGCGATGGGCGCATACGAGAAGGCGCTCGCCTACGCGCAGGAGCGCACGCAGTTTGGCCGCCCCATCGCCCGCTTTCAGCTCATCCAGAGCATGCTGGTGAAGATGCTCGGCAACATCATCTCCATGCAGACGCTGGTGCTGCGCGTCTCCCGCATGCAGGACGCCGGCGCGATGCGCGACGAGCACGCGGCGCTGGCGAAGCAGTGGTGCGCCGCCCGCTGCCGCGAGGTGGTGCAGCAGGCGCGAGAGCTGATGGGGGGGAACGGGATCCTGCTGGAATACGGCGTCGCGCGCCTGTTCGCCGACGCGGAGGCGATCTACTCGTACGAGGGCTCCAACGAGATCAACACGCTGATCGTGGGGCGGGCGATCACCGGCTTCGGCGCCTTCGTGTAGCGTCCTCCCGGGCGGCGGCGCCGCCCGGGAGGCGGGAGCTCAGCGGCCGCGGCCGGCGTGCAGCTCCCGCTCGCCCAGCTCCCGCAGGTCACCGGTCTTGGGGGGCTCGCCGGTGACGATCCCCTTCGCGATGCTGAAGAGCACCAGCGGCATGGGACGGTCCTTTTTCTGGTAGGTCACCGAGTGCGCATCCACGAAAATGAGCCGGATGCGCGGGTCGTCCGGGCCGCCGTCGCGCGCGCCGCCCTCGTCGCCGAACCAGGCGCGCCAGTCCGGAGCGTACAGCTCGTGGATCTTGGCCCGGTCCGTGGAGATGCGGGCCGTTCCGCTGACCGAAACCCACTCGCGCGTGCGGTCCTTGTAGTAGCCCAGGTTGACGTGCGGATCGTGCTCCAGCTCGTCCAGCTTATGGGCGTCGGCGTTGGTGACGAACCACAGGTCCACGTCCGCCTGCCGCTCCTGGGTCGCCATCGGGCGGCTCACCAGGTAACCGTCCGGGCGGCGGGTGGTCATCATCGCGATCTCCATGTCGTCGATCAGCGCGTACAGGTCGTCCAGCTTCTTTTCGTTGGGGACCTGCTCGTCGCGGTTCTCCTGCTCGGTTGGCTGGGGCATGGCCGTTCTCCGGGTTGCAAGGTTTGCAGAGGGTTCGCCCCTCTTCGCACGAACGGTGCCGGGCGGCCGCGCTACATCAGCACCTTGGCGAAGTCCACGTCCTGCGCCGCCAGCACGAACGCAACCGTGGGGAGCCCGAGTACCGTTGCGTGCAGCCGGCCGTAGTACTCCGCGAAGTCGTCGCCCGGCTCCGCCAAACCCAGAAAGATCAGGTCCGCGTTGGCGGACGATTCGCGCAGGATCAGCGGAAAGGGGCGGCCGTCGGCCACCAGCACCTGCGGCGTGGCCCCGATGCGCAGCCCGCCGATCATCCGCTCCAGGTTGGCTCCCGCCCCGGCGGCCGCGGCCTCGTTGGGAACCACCAGCTTCACGTTCATCTCCGCGCCTCGCCACTCGTCGGAGGTGCGCAGCAGGTAAGCGAGGAGCATCATCAGCCCGCCGTTCGACTGCAGCCCGCCCCACCACACG
>JALZKG010000491.1 GCA_030859365.1 Gemmatimonadota bacterium | reverse complement strand
CTCCCCCCCCATCTCCACCACGTAGAACAGGTCTCGGCCCTGCCGGTATCCCTTGCGTCCGAGGGTGGCGCGGAGCCGGCGCACGTCCGCGAGCGTCGGCTTCCCCTCCCGCGTCCCCACGTCCAGGTAGATCCGGCCGGGGACGTAGGGCTGCGCCTCCACGAAGGGGAAGACCGCGCGCCCGGCGAACCAGAGCGCGGGGCTCATCACCCCCGCGAAGCCCCACACCTCGGGTCGGGCGAAGAAGGCGTACAGCGAGATCAGCCCGCCCATGGACGAGCCGGCGATCCCGGTGCTCGCCGGCTCGGGCCGGGTGCGGAACTCCGCGTCCACGAGCGGCTTCACCGTGTCGGCGAGAAAGGCGAGGTAGTCGTCGCCCCGCCCGCCGCCGCTCTTCGGATCCCGCCAGGGGCTGTACTCGTCGCAGCGCGCCGGGCCCATGTTGGGGATCCCGACGACGATCGCCTCCAGCCCCTCCGCCGACGCGGCCTCCAGCGTCTGATCCACCTCCCACTCCTGCCCGAAGCTGGTCGCCGCGTCGAACAGGTTCTGCCCGTCGTGCATGTAGATGATGGGGTAGCGCCGCTCCCCGGCGTCGTACGAGGGCGGTAGATACACCAGGATGTCCCGCCGGTTGTCGAGCTGGGGGCTGTGCAGCGCGCGCAGCACGCGGACGGTGCCCACCACCGTGTGCTCCGGTCCGTCGTGCTGCGGCTGCAGGTACGGCTCCCATCCGGCGTCGGGGAGGGCGCTCACGGGTGCGTCGGAATCGGACATCGGGCGGGTGCTCGCGGGATCGGGGTTGCGGAAGCGCGCCCAAGGTGCGCGGGAGCGCCGCGACCGCGCAAGGCACACCCCCTGCAAGGGCGCGGGTATCGGCCGCACCCCGTGATTTCCCCCGCACTCCTCCATGACAACTTTTCGGAACCGAGTTCGGACGGCGGCAACCCAGGTGGAGGCGCAGGTCGCGCGCGCCGGCCGCGTCTTCAACCGCGGCGATCCGGATGTGCTGGAGATCAAGTCGTATCACGGCCACGGCACGCAGGAGCGTTTGTTTCTCTCAGGACGGGTGGTGCGGCACCGGGGCGTACGGGAGGCGGACGCCGACACCGGCCGCGCCGCGAACCTGCTGAACACGGCGCGCCGCGTCCTGAACGTTCCCGTCGCCGGCGTCGGGGTGCAGGTGACGCTCCAGGACCGGGCGTGGCAGGGGGAAACCGACGACGAGGGGTACTTCGACGTTGAGATTGCCCTTCGGGAGCCGCTCCCGGTCGATCGGGTCTGGCACGAAATTCAGGTGCAGATGACCGGCGCGCACGCCCGCAACCGAGGGCAGTCCCGTGCGACGCTGCGGGTGCTGGTGCCGCTCCCGGACGCGGACTTCGGGGTGATCAGCGACATCGACGACACCGTGGTGCGCACCGACGTGGCCAACTGGCTGCGGATGGTGCGCATCGTCCTCTTCACCAACGCGCACACCCGCCTTCCCTTTCCGCAGGTGGACGCGCTGTACAAGGCGCTGAAGGCGGGGCCGACCGGGCGGGGGATGAACCCGATCTTCTACGTGTCGAGCGGGCCGTGGAACTTCTACGACCTGCTGGAGGAGTTCTTCCGCGCGCACGACATCCCCGAAGGTCCCCTCTTCCTCAAGGACTACGACCCGTCGCTGAGGGAGCTGCTGGGCGGGGGGCACCACGAGCATAAGACGGAGTTGATCCGGATGCTCTTCGCGACGCATCCGAAGCTCCCCTGGGTGCTGATCGGCGACAGCGGCCAGGAGGACGCGGAGATCTACCGCGAGGCGGTGCGCGAGCACCCGGGGCGCATCCGCGCGGTGTACATCCGCGACGTCACCGCCGAGGGGAGGGCGCGGGACGTGCATGCCATCCGGGAGGAGGTGGAGGCGCTGGGAACGCCGATGCGGCTGGTGCGGGACAAGACCGAGGTGGCCGAGCACGCCGCGGCGCACGGGCTGATCGCTCCCGAAGCGCTGCGGCGGATGCGCTCGGACGAGCCGGAGGGCACTCCCCCGGGTCGCTGAACACACCTCCCTTCCGGAGGTCCAACCGACCAGGAGGCACAACATGCGAGGACGACTCACACTCGCCTTCCGAGCGCTGCTCCTCGGCGTGCTGGCCGCCGGCGCCGCCTGCGCGGGCGATCGGGAGGCGCCGGCTCTAGCCACGACGGAAGATCCCATCGTCCGGGACTTGGAGCAGATCCAGGTGCGCGACACCCTGGTGGTGCTCACCACCTACAACTCCACCAGCTACTTTCTGTATCGCGGAGAAGCTCTCGGCTTCGAGTACGAGTTGCTCCGCGCCTTCGCCCGGGACCGGGAGCTGGTGCTCCGCACCGTCGTGGTTCGGGAGCGGGAGCGGCTGCTCGACATGCTGAACCGCGGTGACGGAGACGTGGTGGCGGCGCGGCTGATCCCCACATCCGAGATGAGGGAGCAGGTCGCGTTCACCCGTTCCCTCTACCGTACGCAGCCGGTGCTGGTCCAGCGCGGTGCTCCGCTTGCGGACGCGGACGTTCCAGAAGCGGTGGACACCCTGCTGCGACGGGGTAGCAGCGCCCCAGCGGCGGAGGGCGCGACACTCCGGGCTCGCTTGGTCTCCAACCCCGCACAGCTCGCCGGCCGCGACGTGCATGTGGCTGAGCGCTCTCCTTACGCGGCTCACCTGGTGGAGCTGTCGGACACCATCACCGGTGACATCCAGGTGGTGGAGGTGGACCGCGTTTCGGCGGAAGCGCTCCATCGGCTCGTTGCGAAGGGAGACATCGAGTTCGCCGTGTCGCAGGAGAACCTGGCGCGGCTCAGCCAGTCCTACTTCAGCAACCTGGCGATCCAGCCGGCGGTCGGGGACGCTCACCGCATCGCCTGGGCGGTCCGCCGCAACGCGCCCGCGCTCCGCGCCGCGCTGGACGAATGGATCGGAGCGCAGGAAGAAGCCGGGCGCCTCCAGGAGCTGTACGACCGCTACTTCGTGGACCGCCGAGGTTATCGGGAGCGTGCGGAAAGCGAGTTCCTCACCTCGGAAACCGGGCGTCTCTCAGACTACGACGATCTGTTGAGGGAAAACGCCGCCACCCTGGGGTGGGACTGGCGCCTGCTCGCCTCGCAGGCGTACCAGGAGTCACGCTTCGATCCGGAAGCCCGGTCCTGGGCTGGCGCCGTCGGACTGCTGCAGTTGATGCCGGCAACCGCTCGCCAGAACGGCGTCATCGACCCTCGCGATCCGGCGCAAAACGTCCGTGGTGCGGTACGCTTTCTTTCCTGGCTGGAGGAGTTCTGGGGGTCCCGGATCCCGGATCCCGAGGAACGGCGCCGGTTCGTCCTCGCCTCCTACAACACAGGGACCGGCCACGTGGAGGATGCCCAGCGGCTCGCGACGAAGCACGGGGGCAATCCTCAGGTGTGGGAAGATGTCGCGGCGTGGCTGCTCCAGAAGTCTAAGCGCGAGGTGTACACCGATCCGGTGGTGAAGTACGGGTTTTCGCGCGGATTGGAGCCGGTGACCTACGTCGCTGTCGTGCTGGAGCGGTGGGAGCACTACCGAGAGTTCGTGGTCAGATGAGCCCCGGCCAGCGCCGTCGGGCGTACACCAGCGCCGTCCCCACCGCCATGCCCACCGCGTAGCCGTACGGCAGGCCGGCTGCGAGGAGCCCTACCAGGAGAACCACGCTCCACTCCTCCGCCGATCCGGCGCTGTCGCGCACCACGGCGAGTAGCGCCAGCGCCTCCCAGAGCAGGATCACGCCGAGGACCGGGAGCGGGAAGACATCCACCAGCGTGGTGAAGCCCGGGCCGAAGAAGAGCCCCGCCGTCAGGAGCAGCGTGCCGTACACCACCAGCGAGCCGCCCGTGCGCGCGCCGAAGGCGTGGTGCCCGGCGACGCCGCCCGAGCCGTGGCACACCGGCACCCCGCCGAACCACGGGCTCGCCAGGTTCATCAGCGAGTAGGTGAAGCCGATGCGGCGCACACCCGGCGCCCGCTCCGGGAAGAGGTCGCGGGTGATCTGCTGCGTCGCGAGGAGCGAGTTGCCGAGCGACAGGGGAATCTGGGGGATGGCGAGCACCAGGAAGCCGGTGACCACGTCGCCGGCGCTGGGGGCGTGCAGCCGGGGAAGCGCGAAGTCCCACCCGTTCGCCATCGCGGCGGCCTCGGGGCGGAAGATCGCGGCGTACGCGACGCCGAGGCCGATTACCGGGAGGGCGGGCGGGAGGCGGTGGTTTCCCCGCAGTACGAGCATGAGCAGAAACGCCGCGGCGGCGAGCGCGTAGCCGACCGCCCCCTCGGAGGTCGCGTAGTCGCGCAGCGCCAGCAGCCCGAGCTGCACCCCGAGCCCGAGCTGAAGCCCGCGGACCACGCTCCGCGGCACCGCGCGGGCCAGCCACTCCACCCCGCCGGACGCGGTGAGCAGCAGCATGGTCGCCCCGATCGCCAGCCCGGCGCCGAGCAGCACGTTCCCTGGGATCCCCTGGGCGATGACCAGCACCGCCATCGCCTTGAGCGGCTGCACCGGCATGGGGATGCCGTAGCGCAGCGCGGTCGCGATCTGCATGGCGCCGAAGACGATCAGCACGCTGGCGCTGTCCAGCCGCGCCGCGGCGATGATCCCCACCAGCAGCGGCAGATCGGTGCCGATGTCGCCGAAGGCGCCGGCGACCTCCCGGCGGTTGAAGCGGATGCGCAGCAGGGGGGCGCCTGATCCCGGCCCTAGAAGACCCGCAGGTTGATGTAGCGGCGGGGGTTCGCTTGAATGTCCGCCACCAGCTCGTTCACGCGGCGGGCCGCCTCGTTCATGTTTACGTAGAGCGAATCGTCCCGGCTCAGCCTGCCGAGCGTCCCATCCCCCCGCTCCACACGGGCCAGCACGGTCTCCAGCGATCCGCTCGCCCGGTCCAGCCGGCCGGTAGTCTCGTTCAGGCGTGCGGTCAGCGAGTCCACGCGCGCCACCGTGCGCTCCAACTCCGGCCCCGTCGTCGCCCCCTCCACCCCCGCGGCAGAGCGCCGCAGACTCGCGGAAACGACGGCGAGGTCCCGCCGCTGCTCCACGGCGAGGGCGGAAAGCTCGGTCAGGAGCTGCTGCAGCTCCCCGGCGCTGGCTCCCACCGCGCCGATGGTCTGCGGAGCGAGCAGCGCCTGCACCCGCCGCAGTACGGTGTCCGCCTCCACCGAAAGGCCGGTGGCGGTTTCGGTCAGCCCCGTGAGCCCCTCTTCGCTCCTCCCCGGGAGCGATGCTCCCCCCCGCAGCTCCTCGCGGGAGCGCCCCGGGATGATCTCCGCGATCATCCCCCCCAGGAGGCCGGCGGAGCGGAGCACCACCCGCGAGTCCGCGGGAACCGGGTACTCCCCCTCCATCTCCATCATCACCTCCACTCCGTCCTGCAGGATGCCGAAGCCGCGGATGCGGCCCACGTTCACGCCGCGCATCTGCACCGGGTCGCCCCGCCGGAGCCCCCCCGCGTCGGCGACGCGGGTGGTCACCTCGTAGCGGCCGCGGAAGAACGACGGATCGGTCAACAGGAAGAGCGCGACCACTACGGCGATCACCCCGGCGATCACGAAGGCGCCGATCCGCACCTCCTGGCCGCCGCTGCGTACCGGAACGGCGGCGAGCAGCGACGCCTCCTCGTGGGTGATCGGAGCATCCCCTTCCCCGCGGGGTTTGCGGGAGCGTGTCCGGATCATCCTACCTCCACGAGAGATTCGGCGGGAACGTCGCGCTCCAGAAAGGCGCGTACCAGAACGTCGTCGCTCGCACGGAATGCGTCGGGCGTGCCGACGAAGCGGATGCGGCCACGGTCCAGCATCGCGACCCGGTCGGAGATGGGCAGCGCCCCCTCGATGTCGTGGCTGACGATGATCGAGGTGACGCCGAGGTCGGCAGCGAGCCGGGCGATCAGGCGATGCACCACCGCGCCGTTCACCGGATCGAGCCCGGTCACCGGCTCGTCGTAGAGCAGGATCTCGGGGTTGCCGATGATGGCGCGCGCCAACCCCACGCGCTTGCGCATCCCGCCGGAAAGCTCCGCCGGCAGCTTGGTCAGCACGCTGCGGGGGTGCAGGTTGACGTGCTCCAGCGCGACCGCCGCGCGGGCGAGCACGGTGCGGTGGTGGAGGGTTCGCAGCTCGTCCTCCGCAATCCCCTGCGCGAGGTTCTCGAAGACGGTCATGGAGTCGAAGAGCGCCGCGTTCTGGAAGACGTAGCCCACCTTGCGGCGGATCCGCCGCAGCCGCCGCTCCGTGGCGCGGGTGACCGACTCCCCGTCGATCAGCACCTCGCCGCGGTCTGGGGTGATCAGCCCGATGGTGGTCTTGAGCAGCACGCTCTTGCCCGTGCCCGAGTGCCCGACCACGGTGAGCGTCTCCCCCTGGGGGATCGTCAGCTCCACGCCGGCGAGCACCGGCACGTCGAAGGTCTTGTAAACTCCCCTGAATTCTACCATCCGGTCGTCCGTAGAGGTGCCCTACTGCAGCAGCAGCGGGGGAAAGAGAGCGTCGAGCACGAGCACGGCGAGCGTCATGAAGACCACCGACGAGGTGGTGGCGCGCCCCACCCCTTCCGCCCCGCCCCGGGTGGCGATCCCCATGTGCACCGCGATGAAGGGGATGGCGGTGCCGAAGACCAGCCCCTTCATAAGCGAGTAGAACATGTCCCAGTTGTGCCAGAAGAGACCGGCGCCGTAGAGAAAGCCGGACGGGGCCAGCCCGACGGTGGCCTGTGCGGCGACCATTCCGGAGAGGATTCCCACGCAGTTGGCGATCCCGACCAGCAGGGGGACGGTGATCATACCGGCGAGCACGCGAGGCGCGGCGAGGATCTGCACCGGGTCGCGCCCCAGCGAGTGCATGGCGTCGATCTGCTCGGACACCTGCATGGTCCCCAACTCGGCCGTGATCCGCGCGCCTACCCGGCCGACCAGCACGATGGCGGTGAGCACCGGCCCCAGCTCCAGCACCACGCTCGATGCCACCACGCTCCCCAGCACGTACAGCGGAACGGAGCCGGTGAACTGGTAACCGCCCTGCTGGGAGGTGACCACCCCCGCGAGCATGGCGGTGATCAGCACGATGGGGAGGCTCTGGATCCCCATCAACTGCATCTGCACGAGCAGGTCGCGCAGGGCGACGCGGCCGGAAAGCGTCGCGACGACGATCCGTCCGGCCAGGATCCCCATCTGCCCCGCGTGGCGGGCCACGTTCCGAGCGGTCCGCCCGACGCCGGCGAGCCGCCGCTGCACCCGGGCGGGGCGTACGGCGGTGTGGGGGGATGGGAACACGAAAGCTTTCACCCTGCGGGAATGTCATGAAAATGCGGTCTCCGATACACCGGGCGCCTGCCCCGGGTCCACCCGCGGGCAAGCCCCTTTTCCGGAATGGCCCGGGGAGATAGTATCGGGGATGTCGTGGAGCCCACCCTTCCCCTGGCACGCCCGCCGCCGGGCGCGCCGGACACCGGAAGACCGATGGCGCTGACGCTGGAGGACGTGGTCCGCGCTCCCCTCGCCGACGAGCAGGTGGCGGAGTGCGTTGCCGCGGCGGCGCGGATCGCGCCGCGGATCCGCGACCGGGGAGACCTGCACGCGCGCGATCCGCTGGAGCGCTTCATCGACGTGCTGCTGGGAGAGACGGCGGAGCGGATGGTACTGGAATGGCTCCGTGCCCACGGCAAGCGGGCGGAGCCCGCCTCCGCCAAGGACGGCGCGGGACCCGACGCCGGCCATGACCTGCTGCTGCGCGGCGGCGACCGGGAGCTGCGCTGCTCCGTCAAGTCGTCGCTCTCCGCGCTGCTCGGACTCCCCCGCATCGTCAGCGAGTTCACCCTGGCGACTACGCGAGGGGAGCTGCGCCACGTCAACGTGCAGGTGTATTTCTGGCTGGATCTCGCGGCGGGAGGGGGGCACCGCACCACGGTGCCCGCGCTGCGCAACGCCGCGATCGTCGGCTGGGCGGGACTGCGCGACGTGCAGCGGTTCCGCCGCTACGCCACCGAGAGCCGGCAGTCGCCCGACGGTTTCAAGCTGAGCGACATGCGCCCCATGGACCAGCTGCTCCCCCTGCTCCGTTGACCCCGGATCGGCTCGCCCCCGGCCGCCCCCGCCTGGTCTGGGCCGGCAAGCACCGCCCCCGCGCTGGGGATCCGCTTCCGGTCCGTGCGGTCGAGGTGTTTCCCGGCGCCTCGACCGGGAAGCTCGATGCCGAGGGCATTCTCTTCCACGGCGACAATCTGGAGGCGATGCACCACCTGCTGCACGCGGGATACGGGGGAACGATCAAACTGGTGTACATCGATCCGCCCTTCGACTCCGGAGCGGATTACGCACGCCGCATCCGGCCGCGGGGCGACGGCGACTGGCTCGGGGAGCAGACGCAGTACAGCGACGTCTGGGCCGACGACCGCTACCTGCAGTTCATGTACGAACGGCTCTGGCTCCTGCGCGATCTGCTCGCGGAGGACGGCGCCCTCTACCTGCACTGCAACGCTGCTCGCAGCCACCACCTGCGCACGCTGCTGGACGAGGTGTTCGGCCCGGAGAACTTCCGCAACCAGATCGTAGTTCGCCGGATCCGCAAGAACATCCGCGAGCGCGACCGGGTGCCACGCCTGAACGACGCCTGCGACTTCGTCTTCTTCTACGCGCGCGGGCCGGCCCACCGGGTATCGCCGCCGCTGAAGCGGCAGCCGCGGGAGGAGCGCTGGCACGCCTTCGACGCCCCCAACGTGCGGCCCAAGCTGGAGTACCCGCTCTTCGGGCATCGGCCGCCGCCGGGCCGCCATTGGCTCCGTACGGAGGTAGAAGCCACCGCGATGACGGAGCGGGGGGACCTCCGCGCGCACCCTCGCACCGGCAAGCCCGAGTACCGCATCCCCGCGAGCACCCACGTGCTGCGCGACTCGCTCTGGGACGACGTGACCGCCTACTCCTTTCGCACCGGCTACCCGACCGAGAAGAAGGAGGAGCTGCTGGAGTTGATCGTGGGGATGTCGTCCGAACCGGGGGATCTGGTGCTCGACTGCTTTCTCGGCTCGGGGACGACCGCGGCGGTGGCGCAACGGATGGGACGCCGCTGGATCGGCGTGGAGGCCCACGCGGGGGCGATCGGGAC
>JALZKG010000489.1 GCA_030859365.1 Gemmatimonadota bacterium | reverse complement strand
GCCGGGAGCTGCGCCGCGTTGCGCTCCACTGGTTGCCGGGCAGGGGAGTGCTGGGGGTGGAGCGATGGGGCGCGCCGGGCGCATCCGCTCCCGCGGAGCGGCTGGCGGAGGACGCGCCCGCGCTGGTCACCTGGACCACCGGGAGCACGGGACGCCCCAGAGCCGCGGTCCGCTCGCACGGCTTTCTGTGGGCACAGCACCGCGTCCTGGCCGCCCACCTGGGGTTGCACGAGCACGACCTGGACATGCCGACGCTCCCGTTCTTCGTGCTAAACAACCTCGCCTGCGGCGTCCCCAGCGTGATTCCGGATGCGGATCCGCGGCGTACCGCGGCCTTCCGTCCCGCGGCGGTTTTCCGGCAGATGGAGGAGCACGGGGTAACCACCGCCAGCGGATCGCCGGCCTTCTGGGAGCGGTTGGCTCGCTGGTGCGGCCCGTCCGGAAACCGGCTTCCGCTGCGGGCGCTCTGGACCGGCGGCGCGCCGGTGCTCCCCCCGCTCGCGCGCCTGCTTCAGCGGAGCGTCGCCGGCACCGCCCACGTCGTCTACGGCAGCACCGAGGCGGAGCCCATCTCGGGGATCCCCGTCCCCCAGATGCTGGCTCTTCTCGACGGGGCGGAAGCGGCGGAGGGTGGCGTGTGCGTCGGCGCGCCGGTGGCGGGGATCCGACTCCGGATCGTCCGCCCGCACGAGGGGCCGATCCGTCTCGGCGCGGCGGGATGGGCCGAGTGGGAGACGGAGCCGGGCGATACGGGGGAGGTGGTGGTCGCCGGCACCCACGTGCTGGGCGGCTACCTCCACGATCCGGACGCCGAGCGGGCGCTCAAGATCCGCGACGGCGCGTGCGTCTGGCACCGCACCGGAGACGCCGCGCGGCTGGATGCCGCCGGCCGCCTCTGGCTGATGGGGCGGGTCGCGGAGCGGGTGCGCCGGGACGGAAGGAACTGGTGGAGCGGCGCCGTGGAGGCCAGGGCCGTGGAGGTGGAGGGGGTGGCGCACGCCGCCTACCTCCGGATGCCGGGGGAAGGACGCAGGGATCGGGCGGTGCTCTGCGTCGAGGCGGGGAGCATGCCTCCCGATTCAGGGCTGGAGCAGCGGCTCCGCGCGGCCATTGCCCCAGCCCCGGTGGACGAGCTTCGCATCCTCCGCTGCATCCCCCGCGATCCGCGCCACGCATCCAAGACGGATGCCGCGGCGCTCCGCCGGCTGCTGGGATGAGTGAGGGGGGGCTAGCCGCCGGCGGAGATGGGCGGCACGTCGGCGCACACGATCGGGATCCCCTCGGCCTGCACCGGGGCCGCGCGCCGGTCGAGCGATGCAGCTTCCGGCATTGAAAGCAGGTGCGCGCGTAGGAGCAGCCGGGACACCGGCTCCGGAGATCGCATCCCGAGCCGCTCGGCCTCCGCGGCGTGCCGGGGCGCCAGCGTCGCGATACGGAGCGCGGACTCCAGAAGGTGGCGGACCATGCACTGGCGCGCGGGCTCGCCCTCCAGGGCGTGGAGCGACTCCCGCAGCGCCGCCGCCGCTCCCTCCCATCCACCCGCGCGGAGCCCCCGCTCCACCTGCCGGCGCAGCGCCGCTACCTCCCGCCCCTCCATCGGCTCCGAGGCGCTCCCACTCTCCGCGGCGCCGCCGTCGGGGCGGGGCACGAGCTCCATCGAAACGAAGTCGTCGCACACCACGCCGATGCCGCGCCGCAGGTACGGCTCCGCCTGGCGGTCCACGTACCACGCCAGGGGGAGCGCGAGCCGCTCCAGCAGGATCAACCGACGGGAGATGCCTTCGGATCGCCCGTCGCTCCGGGCCGAGTACAGGGGGAGGCGCTCCCGGTTGAGCCGGATGGCGTCGCGCAGGTGCGCCCCCATGCAGCCGCTGCGGACGTCTTCCACCGCGCTGGCGGGCGGCGCGACGGTCTGCGTCAGCGACGGAGTCGGCGCGAGCAGCAGCCCCGCGGCGAGCATCGCGGCCCTCACAGCGCGCCGATACGCCACAGGTGGAGCGGGAGCAGCACCAGCGTCGCGGCGGCGACGCTCGCGGCCTGCAGGCGCACCCTCCACAGTCCGCTCGCATTCGTCCGGGTGCGGGGCATCGACTCGTATAGCCCCATGCTTCCGAGCACCACCGCCGAGTTGACGCCCGCGCCCCACGCGGAAATCCCTCCTCCCCCCACGGCGAGGCCGCCCAGGGCGACGGCACAGGCCGCCGCCGCCGCGACCACGCTCCGGGTTCCTCTTCCTCCCCCCAGCAGCACCAGAATGACCACGCCGGTCTGCGCCGCCACCGCGCCGACAAACGGGACGTACAGCGGGTCCGCCACCGAGGGGCGCACCCCCTCCGGCAGCAGCGTTTCCAGCGCGTTGTTCGCGACGAAGAGCGCCGCCGCCACCACGCAGACGTAGAAGAGCGTCGCCACCTGGTAGCCCGGCGTCCGGTTCGCCGGGGTGAGCGAGGCGCACCGGTGCAGCGCCACCAGGGCGCCGAGGGCGAGTCCCGGCGCCACGATCCATTCCGCTCCGCCGAGGGCGTAGGCGCCGTAGAAGAGCAGCGACAGCCCCATCGTCCCGCTCGCGGACGCGCAACGCCAGCGCCAGGAGACCACCGCCACCACCGCGGTGATCCCCACCTGCGCGAGCAGCTGCTCCGCGATCCACTCCGCCGGCCGGGGCGTCATCTTGACCAGCAGGTAAAAGGTGGCGAGAGGAACCACCAGATTGTCGTTGCCGCGGAGGCTGATCGCCTCGAAGAGGGTGACCAGCAGCGCGAGCTGCAGGGCGATCAACAGGCTCGCGGCAGTCTCCAGCCCGATCAGCAGCCGCAGCGGCAGGTAGGCGCACAGGAACGTCGCCACGAGGAAGGCGAGCGACCCTTCCACGCTGCGCCGGTCCGACTCCACCGAGTAGAAGCGCCGGCCGAATTCCGAGCCCATCAGCGCCGCCGCGCTGTCGGACACCACCAGCACCAGCACCGATATCAGGTAAAGCGCGGGACGCTCCGCGCCCACCAGGAAGAGCAGATACACCGCCAGCGGGTAGTACAGCCCGCCCTCCGAGCGCCGCTCCACCCCGTGCACGCTCCCTAGCAGCCCCAGGTGCCGGGTCCCCCAGAGAATCCCGCCGAACAGGACGCCGAGGACGAGCACCGTCCAGTGCGAGGTGAAGACCCAGGGGAGCGTGGCCACCACGAGACCTCCGCCGACGTGCACCGCCTTTCGGGTCCACTCCACGGGTGGGCCGCACCGCCGCTTCCACGCTTCCGCGCCCACGAAGATGAGGAGGAAGAGGCAGCCCACAGCGGCGGCTCTCGCCGCCTCCCCGAGGAGCGCGGGCGCGCTCATGCGGCCCTCCCCGCCGCCTCGTCCGGAACCTCGTCCAGAT
>JALZKG010000459.1 GCA_030859365.1 Gemmatimonadota bacterium | reverse complement strand
GTCCGCGACCCCCTGGGCAGCCGAAGCGTGGCTCGCGCGCCGGGCGGCGGCGGACGCGGCGGCGCTGCTCCTCGCCGGGCGGTCCGCCGACGACCTCCGGGAAAAGGGGCCGCGCGACCTGGTCACCTCCGTGGACGAGGCGGCGGAGCGGCTGATCGTCCAGCGGATCCGCACCGCCTTTCCGGACGATGCCATCGTCGCGGAGGAGGGGGGCGAGTCGGGCGAGGACGCCGCCCGCCGCTGGATCATCGACCCGATCGACGGCACCACCAACTTCGTGCACGGACACCCCTTCGCCTGCGTGAGCATCGCCTTCGCGGACGCGAAGGGCCCCGCGGTCGGCTTCATTCACGCTCCCTTTCTGAGGGAGGTGTACCACGCGGTGCGTGGCGAAGGGGCGTTTCTGAACGACCGCCCGATCCGGGTGAGCGGGGTGCGGGAGCCCGGCCGGGCGTTGCTCGCCACCGGCTTTCCCTTCAAGAAGGGGAAGGGGAATCCGGAAGCCTACCTGCGGATCCTCGCCGACGCGCTCCAGGAGACCCACGGAGTGCGTCGTGCCGGCAGCGCCGCGCTGGACCTCGCCTACGTCGCCGCCGGGCGGGTGGACGGCTTCTGGGAGACCGGCCTCGCGCCCTGGGACGTCGCGGCGGGGATGCTGCTGGTAGCAGAGGCGGGCGGCCGGGTAGGCGGGTGGCCCGGGGACGAGCCGCCGCCGCTCGCCTCCGGACGGGTGCTCGCGAGCAACGGCGCGCTTCATGGATGGATGGAGGAGCTGGTTGGCAGGCACGCGGCGGAGCTGTAGCGCGGCACCGCTTCTGCATCCCCCGCCTGCGAGTGGCCGCGGGCTTCCCTGCAAGGAGATGCGCATGACACCGTTTCAAACGTACCTGGTTGGCTTCATCATCCTGATCGTCGGCCTGGCGGGGGCGGCGTACCTGCTGGGTGCCCCACCGCTCTGGATCGGCGTGGGGGTGGTAATCATGATCGGGATCGGCGTCATCGCCGCCAGCAACCGCAAGCCGCCGGAAGGTCCCACCGGCACGGCGCGCTACTGACGGGCGGCAGAGAAGTGGAAGGTCCGATCGAGGTCGTGTGGGAGGGGGAGCGCTGCTTCCGTGGCGGATCCGCCGGGGGAGCGACGCTCTTGGTGGACGGCAACCGCGGGATCTCCGCTTCCCCGGTGGAGGCACTGGTCGTCGCTCTGGCGAGCTGCGCCGCCATCGACGTGGTGGACATCCTGGCGAAGCGCCGTACCCCGCCTTCGGCTCTCCGGGTGCGGGTGGAGTACATCCGTGCGCCGGATCCGCCGCGCCGCCTGGTGGAGATCGACCTCCACTTCAGCGTCGCCGTCGAGTCCGACCGCTCGCACGTGCAGCGGGCGCTGGAGCTTTCGTTCGAAAGGTACTGCTCCGTCAGCGCATCGCTCGCCCCGGACACCCGGCTGACGTGGACCCTGGAGACGGAAGCGGGGAGGGCATCGCCCTCCCCGCCATGAAGGCGAGGCGTGCTACCTCGGCGCCCCGCTCCTCACGGAGTCCGAGGCCGCCGCTCCCCGCACCACCGGGTAGTCCGGCCGCCGGTTCCAGTCCGCGTACGACGCGTCGTAGATCCGCGTCTCGTACCCGAGGTAGCGCGATACGAAGTACAGGTGGCTGGCCTGTACCCCGGTGCGGCAGTACACCACGACCGTGCGGCCGGGCTCCACTCCGGCGAGCCGGAGCATCCCGCGTAGCACGCGTGGGGTGCGGAGCACCGGACGCTCTTCGCTGAGCAGGGTATTTCTCCAGAACAGGTTTCGCGCACCCGGGAGGTGGCCGGGGCGGGTGATCCCGGCGCCCGGCGTTTCCCCGGTGTACTCGGCCGGGGGACGGGCGTCTACCAGCGCGAAGCGGGCGCTGTCGGTCCGGGCGCGCACCCAGTCGGCGTGCACCACGCGGTAAGGCTGCGGGCGCGGAGTGAAAGTTCCCGGGGTTGCCGTCACCGGCTGGGTGGAAACCGGCCGCTCCTCCAGCCGCCACGCGGCCAGCCCGCCGTCGAGCACCGCCACGCGCGGGTGCCCCAGGTAGTCCAGCGTGAAAAAGGCCCGTGCCGCGGAGAGCCCCCCCAGGTCGCCGTACACCACCACCCGGCTCGCGTCGCCGACTCCGACGCTTTCGAAGATGGAGTCCAGCCGCTCCACGGGTGGAAGCTCGTTGACGTTGCCGTCCCGATCTTCCACGATGGAGCGCAGCGGTAGGAAGTGGGCGCCCGGGAGGTGCCCCGCATCGTAGTCGCTGCGCTCCCGCGCCACGTGGAGCACCACCAGCTGCGGGTCGGCCACCCGCGCGGCGAGCTGCTCGGCGGAGATCAGCAGGTCGGCGTTGACGCGGGGTGGCGGGGTGGGGCGGCTGGCGGCGGGGGCGCAGGCAGCGACCCCAACGGCGAGCGCGGTGCACGACAGGAAAAGGCGCTTCATCGAAGGTCCACGGAGTTGGAAGGCGCGGGGCACCCGGACCCCCCCGTCCGCTTCCGCGGAACGAGGGGGAGTCCGGCCGGTCTCGGGCGGGATTAGTACCCCCGGCCCGTGCCGGGGCGGACCCCCTGATTCCCGCCGTAGTCGGTGAAGAAGCGGGGGCGGCCGCGGCCCAGGTCGCTGATCCCGCCGCCCACGCGGAAGTAGCCGCTGTACGGGTCGTTCAGGTCCCGCATAAAGGAGGATTCCGAGCGGAACCCCACATCGTACCCGCCGCCTCCGCGGACCATGCGATCGTAGCCGCGCACGGTTTCGCCCCGGAAAGGGCGGTCGTAGCCCCCCGGCTCCCGCCGCCCGCTCCATCCCGCACTCCCGCCGCGCATCCGCGGAT
>JALZKG010000456.1 GCA_030859365.1 Gemmatimonadota bacterium | reverse complement strand
ACCAGGAGCAGCGAGATGATCCGCGGCTTGGTGAGCGTCACGTAGTCGCGCAGCCGCTGGCCGAGGCCGCCGCTCCGCCCCTGCGCCGCGATTCCGGCACGCTGCGTCCCGGTCGTCATCCCCGGCTCCCCTCCGGGAGACGGAGGGCCGGCGGCGGAGGGGCGCTCGGATAGGGTGGAGACCGAATCAGGCATGGCGGCGCGGATGGGGGCGGTGCCGCGGCGCTATCCCTCGGCGCGCCACGCAAGCGGCGCAATATACATCGCCGGGGTACCCCCGCCAACCGGATGTTGCGGATGTTCCGTGTGTCCGGAACGGGGTTGCGGCCAAGTTGTACGAGGGTGAACGCCCGCGCGTCGCCGGGTACGCGCAGTGCCGAACCCCCGTGGAGGTGTGGATGGGCAAGCTGGACCGCTTCGCCGGCTTCTGCTGGGCAACCCTCGCATTCAACGTGCTGGTGGTGCTGTGGGGGGCGTTCGTGCGCGCCACCGGCTCCGGTGCCGGGTGCGGCAGCCACTGGCCGCGCTGCAACGGCGTCGTGGTACCGCGGGTGGAGGAGACGGCCACGCTGATCGAGTTCGCCCATCGCCTTTCGAGCGGGGTGGCGCTGCTACTGGTCGTGGTGATGTGGGTCTGGGCGCGGCGGGCGCGGCCCCGCGGCCACCCCGCACGGGGCGGCGCGCTCGCCTCGCTCGCGCTGATCCTGGTGGAGGCGGCGCTCGGTGCCGGACTCGTCCTTTTCGGGCTGGTTGCCGACAACGCCTCACCGGCTCGGGCCGCGGCGATGTCGGCCCACCTGGTGAACACCTTTCTGCTGCTCGGGGCGCTGACCCTGACCGCCTGGTGGGCGTCGGGCGGCGCCCCGCTGCGCCTGCGTCGGCGGGACCCGGTGGCGGGGCTCTTGCTCGGCGGCGCTGCCGGGGTGCTGCTTGTGGGTGTGAGCGGCGCCATCGCCGCGCTCGGAGACACCCTTTTCCCCGCCACCAGCTTCGCGGAAGGGGTGCGTCAGGAGCTGGAGCCCGGCGCCCACCTCCTCCTCCGCCTGCGCGTCCTCCACCCGCTGATCGCCGTCGGCGTGGGCGTCTACCTGTGCGTCGCGGCGGGCACCATCGCGTCGCTGCGCCCCTCCCCCACCACCCGACGGCTGGCGCGCACGCTGGTCGTGCTCTTCGTCGTCCAGGTGGCGGGCGGGATCGCGAACGTGCTCCTTCTCGCCCCCGTGTGGATGCAGCTGGTCCACCTGCTCCTGGCGGACGCCGTGTGGCTCTGCCTGGTGCTGCTGGGCGCGGCGGCGCTCGCGAAGCCCGCGCAGGCCGCGGCCATGCACCCCTTCCTCCACCACGAGCGGGCGCTGCGGATCCCGCGCGCGCTGCTCCGGCTCCCCCTCTTCTACAAGATCCTGCTCGCCAACGCGGCGATCGTGCTTCTGGGCACGATCTTCGGGAGCACCGTGACCGCCGCGTACGTCCGGGACGAGCCCGGCCGATCCACCCTGGATCTGGTCGGCGTCCTCGCGGTCGTCGGGGTGGTGGTCAGCGTGGCCGTGAACGCGATGATCCTGCGGCTCGCGCTGATCCCGCTGCAGCTGTTGGAACGGACCGCCGCCGCGGTACAGGCGGGCGACACCGGAGCGCGCGCGCCGCTTTCGCCGCTCGCGGACCGGGAGCTGGAGCGGCTCACCCGCACCCTGAACGGGATGCTGGACGCCATGGAGGCGTATCGTGGGCGGCTGCGGGAGGTCGCGGTGCGGGCCCTGAACGCGGCCGAGGAGGAGCGCAAGCGCATCGCCCGGGAACTGCACGACGAGACGGCGCAAACGCTCGCCGCGCTCCTGATCCGCATCCGGGTCGCGCGCGGCCGGGGCGCCGGACGGGAGATGGAGCCGCTGCTGGAGGGGATGAGGGAAGAGATTGGCCGCGCCCTGGAAGGGGTGCGCCGCTTCGCCCAGGGGCTGCGGCCGCCCGCACTCGACGAGCTGGGCCTCGTCCCCGCCGTGGAGCTGCACGCCCGGACGCTTTCCGAGGCGGTGGAGGTGGAGATCGCCGTCTCCGCGGAGCCGCTGGACGGCGTTCTCGCCCGCGAAGGCGAGCTGGCGCTGTACCGGATCGTCCAGGAAGCGCTTTCCAACGTGGTGCGCCACTCC
>JALZKG010000454.1 GCA_030859365.1 Gemmatimonadota bacterium | reverse complement strand
CCGGCAGCTGCTGGCCCGCTGGTTCCCCGCCGACGGGCATCGGCTGCCGGGGCGGCGCGTGTTCCGCTATCACCCGTTTCAGCGCGAAGCCATCGAAACGCTGATCTACCTGTACGAGGTGGCGGATGTGCGGCGGCAGAAAGAATTGCTGGAGCGCTACGCCCAGCAGTTCGGCGGCGTGAACCTGCAGCTCCTGCAGCACGACGAGTTCCCGCGCTACGCGCTGAAAATGGCCACCGGCAGCGGCAAGACCAAGGTGATGTCGCTCGCCATCGTCTGGCAGTACATGAACGCGGTGGTGGAGGGCCGTAACGACTACGCCCGCACCTTTCTGGTGCTCGCGCCCAACGCGATCGTCTACGAGCGGCTGCGCACCGACTTCGCCAACGCCGCCATCTTCCGCACGGACCCGCTGATCCCGCCCGAGCTGCGCGTGTTCTGGGACTTCGACGTGTACCTGCGCGGCGAGGGGGAGCGCGCCTCGTCCAATGGCGCGCTGTACCTGACCAACATCCAGCAGCTGCACGACCGCGGCGGCCCCACGGACGACGAGCCCGCGCCGATTGCGGCGGTGCTCGGCCCCCGGCCGCCCGCGCAGGCGGTGGAGATCGCCGACTTCCCGGAGCGCATCGCCGCGCGCGGCGGGCCGTGCGTGGTGGTCAACGACGAGGCGCACCACACGCACGACGAAAAGCTGAAGTGGAACGAGATCATCCGTGACCTGCACGAGGCGCTGGGCGGCCCAGCCAGCCCCCCTGACCCCCCGACAACGGGGGGAATCAACAACGCAGCGCTGGAAGGCAGTTCTCCCCCCAGCATTGGGGGGCTGGGGGGGCATCGGTCAGGGGGCCCGGGGCCGGGGGGGCAGCTTCACGAGCCCGGGGTGATCCAGCTCGACTTCACCGCGACCCCGCGCTTCAACAAGGGGCAGCTCTTCACCTGGACGGTCTACGACTACCCGCTCAAGCAGGCCATTCTGGACGGGATCGTCAAACGCCCGGTGAAGGGGATGACGCCCGGCGTGCAGGAGCGCCCGTCCGACCACGCCAGCGTCCGCTACCAGACGTACCTGACCGCCGCGGTGGAGCGCTGGCGCGAGTACCGTGAGCAGCTGGCGCCGCTGGACAAGAAGCCGCTGCTCTTCGTGATGATGAACGAAACCGCCGAGGCGGACGACGTGGGCGAGTACCTGCAGACCAAGTACCCCGGCGAGTTCGGCGGGGACAAGCTGCTCATCATCCACACCAACCGCAGCGGCGACATCACCAAAAGGGATGAGGACCGGGCGCGGCGGGTGGCCCGCGAGGTGGATGACGCGGAGAGCCCGGTCAACGCCATCGTCAGTGTGCTGATGCTCCGCGAAGGGTGGGACGTGCAGAACGTCACGGTAATCGTGGGGCTGCGGCCGTACTCGTCCAAAGCGAACATCCTGCCGGAGCAGACCATCGGGCGGGGACTGCGGCTCATGTTCCGCGGGCTGGGGAGCAGCTATACCGAGCGGGTGGACGTGATCGGCAACCCCAAGTTCATGGAGTTCATCGACCAGCTCGAACGGGACGAGGACCTGAAGCTGGAGCAGTTCACGGTCGGCAAAGACAAGCTGGTCGTCGTCACCATCGCCCCGGACTCGGCCAAGCTGGACCGTGACATCGAGCTTCCCACCCTTTCGCCGATCCTGGTCCGCAAGCGCACCCTGGCCGAAGAGATCGCCGCGCTGGACGTGGCGGCGTTCCGCTGCCCGCCGCTGCCGCTCAAAGAAAGCAGCATGGAGGCGAAGAGGTTTCGCTACGAAGGATACGACATTCTGACGATGCAGAAGCTGGTGGAGCGCGAGTACCGCATCCCGGAGCCGCAGACCGCGCAGGAGGTGATCTCGTTCTACGCCAAGCGGATCGCGCAGGACGTGAAGCTGCCCGGACAGTTCGCCGCGCTGGTGCCCAGGGTGCGCGAGTTCCTGGAGACGCGGGCGTTCGGGCAACCGGTCTCGCTGGAGGGCAAGGAGATGATCCAGGCGATCTCCAGCAACGTCGCGCGATTCGTCACGGTGGACCTGTTCGTCAAAGCGCTGCGGCAGCTGGTGCTCGAAGAGCAGACACCGCAGGTGCTCGCGGGCCGCAAGCTCTCCGAAACGCCGCCGTTCCCCTACTCGCGCCCGACGTTTGTCGTCGCCAAGACGGTATTCAACCTGGTGACCTGCGACAACGAGTTCGAGGGTCGCTTCGCGCGTTTTCTCCAGAACGCACCGGACGTGGAGCGGTTCGCGAAGCTCCCGACGCAGTTCGGCTTCTCCATCGACTACACCGATTCGGCGGCCAACCTGCGCTACTACGAGCCGGACTTTGTCGCGATACTCGCGGACGGTTCACATCGGCTGGTGGAAACCAAGGGGCGCGAAGACCTGGAT
>JALZKG010000500.1 GCA_030859365.1 Gemmatimonadota bacterium | reverse complement strand
CCCATACCCCCTCCTCGACCCGTACCCCCTGGCGGTAGAAAAAAGGATCGAACGAGGCACCCTCGCGGCGGGCGAAGTTCTGGTCCTCGGCGTAGTCCTGCACCTCGAGCGCGTCGTCGGCGGCGAGCGACTCCAGATGGTGGCGCACCTCGTGGGTGACCGTTTCCCATAGCTCCTGCTCCCAATCCCACTCCGGGTCCAGCTCCGCGAGCCGCCGAAAGGAGCCGTGGTAGAGCACGACGGTGGACAGCACCTCCCCCGGGCCGCCGAATTCGGAAGGGTAGTGCTCCGTCAGGCACTCGCCGAGGGTATAGATCTCCGGAAGCGCCGGGTGCGGCACCGCGTCGGGGCGGACGTCGATCCCGTCCACCCCCTCGCGGAAGTCGGGTGGGATTCCGTCGAAGATCTCGCGCGCGCGCCGATCGAAGTCGCGAAAGTTCACCGGGAAGCCGAAGCGGGGTTGCGACGCGGCGTCAGCGGCCGCCGGCACCCAGCACCGCGATCCCGCCCGCCTGCTGGCCGACACCGACGTCGGCCACCCGCCGCAGCGACACGAGGTCGATCACGTCGACCTTGCCCGGGGCGGCCCCGACGCCCTCGACGGAGACAAAGGCGTAGCGACTGTCGGGTGAAACGGCGAGGCCGTGCGGCAGCACGTCGCTGTTCGGCACCCGAGCGAGCGAGCCACCGCTCCCCAGGTCGATCACCTCGGTGGCGGGCTCGTCCCGGTTCTTGAGCGTCACCAGGAGCCGCCGTCCGTCGGGGGTCACGTCCAGGTTGTACGGAGCCGCGCCCGTGGCGAAGCGGCGCGTCACCCGCCACTCCGTCGCGTCGATCTCCAGCACCTGCGCACTGCGGTTGCACGCCACGTAGATGCGCGATCCGTCCACGCTCGGGTGCGCCCAGGTCGGCGAGCAGACGGCTGCGCTGGTGCGGGTGGCGGAGTGCTCCGTCTGAGCGTGCGCCGAGTGGTCCATCGCGGGTGCGGTGATCGGCCCTTCGGCACCCGGCTTCACCGAGAAGCGGCGCGACACCTCGCCCGTGCCGACGTCGATCTCCACGAGCATCTCGTCCATCATGCAGGTGGAGTACTGCTTGGTCCCCTGCGCGTTGATGCGGCTGCCATGCGGCATGATGCACGTTTCGGTGCGCGCGACCTCGGTCATGGTCGGGAGGTACACCTTGGAGATGGAGCTCGGAACGTGGTCGCCGTGCAGATTGAAGTTGGAAACGAAGGCGTACTCCCCGTCCGGGGTGACGGCCACCGTGGCCGGAAAGAGCCCGAGCATCACCCTTCCTTCCGGACGGCCCGTGCGCGCGTCGTACTTCCACAGCGTCCCGAAGGGCGTTCCATGGCCGAGAGTGACGTAGACGTAGCGTCCGTCCGGCGACGCCGCGATCCCGTGCGGACCGTCCGGCTCCACCGGGTTCACGCTGACGCTCCACTGCTCGGCCACACGCGCCCCCCCGGGACCGAACTCCACCCGCGACATCTGGTCGGCGGATTCGCTCACCACGTAGGCGACGTAGGGGCCGCCTGTGCCCCCCTGCTGCCCGGCCGCGGCGCACCCGGCCAGCGCGGCAACGCCGAGCCCGGCTCCCGCGATCCACTGAAAAAGATTCTTCACGGCTTCGCTCCTCGCTGCTTGAAGCTCTGCCCCGGATCCGCAGCGGGTCCGGGGCAGAGCGAATGAACGTAGGTCATCCCGCCCGCCGCCGCCCTACCGACCCGTGTCCGCCGCTGCCGCCGCCGCGCCGGTGCTCGGCACCAGCCGGGTGATCCAAAGCCCGGAGTTGTGGTCCGAGGCGTATACCAGGCCACGGAAGGGCTGCGGTCCCCAGGTGAACGGACGGTCCTGCACCAATGACTGTGTGTCGGTGGTGGCGAGCACGGCGATCTCGCGCCCCTGCGCGCGCAGGTCGCCACGCAGCTCTCCGGATACGTCCACCGCCCGCAGCCCCGCGTTGTAGTACGCCGTGTAGAGGGTGTCGTTCTCGACCCACACGTTGTGCACCCCGGCGTCCGGTACCTCGTACTTCGCGACCTCCACCGGCCGCTCGATGTTGCTCACGTCGATCACGTGAACGTAGCCGCCCGGCTGGAAGCGGCGGTTCTTGACGTCGAAGTCGCTCGGGAAGATCTCGTCGCCGACGAAGACATAGGAGTTACCCGCGCGATTCGTGTACGGGAAGGCGACGTGCGTGTTGCCGAACTCCCGGCCCCCGAACCCCGCTCCCCGCGGACGGGTGCGGTACGAGATCCGGCTCACCTCCTTCGGCTCCGTCGGGGTGCCGCCCTTGATCCCGCGGCCGACGTCGAGAATGATCAGCCCATCGTCCCAGTACGACAGGTACGCGAGCCCGTCCTTGATCCAGACGTCGTGCAGGTACTTGCTCGGGTTCTCGGGAATCCCCCACCGTCCGACCTGCCGGGGCACGGCCGGGTTGGACACGTCGATGATGTGCATGTCGCGCGTCCCGTTGTGGATCGCGTACACCAGATTCCCCTCGACAAAGGTGTTGTGCACCCCGCCCGTCAGGTTCTCCCAGTACTCGGAGGCGATCTTTGGGTGCGCCGGGTCCGCGAGGTCCAGGACGACGATCCCGTTGCGCCGGTCGGAAGCCAGCTCGCGCGTGATCACCGCCACCGTCCCGGCGGCGTTCACCTTGACGTCGTTCACGACGCGGGCGTCGACCATCACCGAGTCGGTCAGCACCGGGGCGGACGGGTTCGACACGTCCCAGGCGTACATCCGGTTGCCGAAGCAGCCGTCGCAGGCGCCCCAGGTGCCGGTGTACGCATAGTCGCGCCCGTTCGGCGCGCGGAAGACCCACAGGTCGGAGGTGTGGGAGCCGCTCACCGGCCCGCGTCCCACCACCTCGAAGCGTCCGGGGAGGTTTTCGCCCCCCACCGCGACGGCTGGTGGTCCGGGCGGGAGCCCGGCTCCCGCACCCGCACCGGCGCACCCGGAGGCGAGCAGTGCCCCCGCCATCAAGAAACCAGTTCGTACCCAGGCACCACTCATCGCTCGCTCCGAATTCAAAGGGCCGCTGCGGCATCTGGGGATGCGATTTCCCCGTGCCGCGGCCTGACATGGAGTCATTTACCCGAACACCCCCCGCAGGATCCCGGTTCGCCCTAGCCGAGCCGCTCCCGCATCCACTCCGCAACGTGGTCCTCCCCGATACGCACCTGCTCCATGCTGTCGCGGTCGCGCACCGTGACGGTGCCGCCCTCCATGGTGTCGCCGTCCACCGTCACGCCCCATGGAGTCCCCGCCTCGTCCTGGCGGCGGTAGCGCCGGCCGATGGCGCCCGCGTCGTCGCGGAAGGAGGGGATCCCCTGGCGGCGCAGCGCGCGGTGGATGGCGTCTGCGCGCTCCGGCATCCCGTCCTTTTTGACCAGGGCGAAGACGCCCGTCTTGACCGGGGCCAGCCGCGGCGCGATCCCCAGCACCACGCGGGTCTCTCCCTCCACCTCCTCCTCGCGGTACGCGTCGGCGAGCACCGCGAGGGCGACGCGGTCCGCCCCGGCCGAGGTTTCGATGATGAAGGGGAGGTAGCGCTTGTTGCTCGCTGCGTCGATGTACTCCAGCCGCTTCCCGGAGTACTCCTGGTGGCGGCCGAGGTCGAAGTCGGTGCGGTTGTGGATCCCCTCGATCTCACCCCACCCCTCGTCGCCGATGGTCCCGCCGAAGTGGAACTCGATGTCGAACGCGGCCTTGGCGTAGTGCGCCAGCTTGTCCGGCGCATGCTCGTGGAAGCGGAGTCGGTCCGGCGCCAGCCCCAGCCCGCGCATCCACTCCATGCGCCGCTCCTTCCACCCGTCGAACCAGTCGTCGTCGGTGCCCGGCTCCACGAAGAACTGCATCTCCATCTGCTCGAACTCGCGCGTCCGGAAGGTGAAGTTTCCGGGGGTGATCTCGTTGCGGAACGCCTTGCCGATCTGCGCGATCCCGAAGGGAACGCGCTGCCGCGCGGTGCTCTGCACGTTCAGAAAGTTGACGAAGATCCCCTGCGCCGTTTCGGGACGGAGGTAGATGGTGGTGCTCGCGTTCTCGACGGGCCCCATCGACGTCTTGAACATCAGGTTGAACTGCCGGGGCTCGGTCCACTCCCCGGTTCGCCCGCACGAGGGGCACTGCACCGCGGCCATGTCGGCGGTGCCGGCCTGCTCCTGCAGCGTGTCCTCGCGGAAGCGGCGGTGGCAGTTGCGGCACTCCACCAGCGGGTCGGTGAAGTTCTCGACGTGCCCCGAGGCTTCCCACACCCGCGGGTGCATCAGGATGGCGGCGTCCAGCCCCTCGATGTCGTCCCGCTCGTGAACCATGGAGCGCCACCACGCCTCCTTGACGTTGCGCTTCAGCTCCACGCCGAGAGGGCCGTAGTCCCACACCGACCCGGTGCCGCCGTAGATCTCCGACGACTGGAAGACGTAGCCGCGCCGCTTGGCCAGAGATACGAGCTTGTCCATCAGGTCGGGTTGAGCCATGGTCCGTCTTCGGGTGGCCGCGCGGATGCGCAAAGGGAGCGTCGGGGTTTGCCGGAGCCCGGATATATAGCCCGACTCCCGTGGGCGGGCAAACGGCGGCGGCGGCGGGGGAACCTGCGAAGGGCGCCGTTCGCCAGATGGGAGGCGAATCCGGGCGAATTGTAATCGTAAACCAATTTCCCATACTGGCTTACATATTGCGAAGCAAACCGCCTCCACCGAAGCTACCTCACGGCAGTGCGAGCGTGCTGATGTTTACAGGTCTGAATACACTTTCGCAGGGACGCGACGAGGATCGCGAGCGGCGGGAGCAGAGGAGATACGATTTCCTGGAGCGGTTCTATCTGCTGACGGGCGAGGAGTGCGGCGCCGCGATCCGCGCCTCCGAGATCGAAGGCGAGCTCGGCGTTCCGCTGGACGAGTCAGTATCGATGGTGCAGGATCTGAAGCGGCTCGGCTACGTCGCCTTCGAAGGTCCGACGCGGATCTGCATCACCGAGAAGGGGATCGCCTACGTGCAGCAGGGGGCGTGGCGGCGGAGGTCCATCCGCGGCTGAGCCCCGTCACCCCGTCCGCCACCGCACCGCCCGCGTCGCCCGCGGACGGACGCCGAGCGTGCGCGCCCTGCGACGAAACTCGGCGCCGTGGTCGACGGGGCGCCCCGTCGCGTGCTGCCACAGGTGGATCATCTCGTGCCGCAGCGTCTGCTCCGCTTCGCCCGGTTCCCCTTCGGCGCAGAGCCGCCGCGACACGACGATCTCGAGCGGCTCTCGGCTGAAGTGCCCGTTGCGGCGGAGCATGCGGCCGCTGAGGTGGAGCGGCACCTCGGGCAGGGCGTCGTCGAAAAAATGCGCGTTGGCGCGGGCGAACTCCTCCCGGAGCCGCAGGAGGTGCGGCTCGTCGCCCGGGAGCGGATGGCGGGGGCGCCGCCGTGCGGGGGGAGGCTCGCTCGGAGCGGTCTCGCGATCCGCGAGAAAGCTCCGGACGCGGGCTCGCGCCGCGCTCCGCTCGCGGGGGCTCCGGGCGACAAAGGATCGCGCCAGCGCGTGCAGTACCGGCTCCCGCGCGCTCAAAAAGGATTCATGCACCCGCAGCGTCCGCCCCTCGTCTCCGAGCGACGCCATGACCCTGCGGTTGCGGGTGAGCGTCACCCGCTCCGCGCGCAGCCCGGCCGCCCGCAGGAGGGCGAGCAGCGCCGCCTCGTCGCGCGGTGCGGTCAGCGGAACTTTATCGTGCTTCGGCACTCGACACGCCGTCGTAAATCTCCTCCAGCGTCAGCTCCAGCTCGGGGCACGGGAGCGGCACGCGCCCCGCGTCCGATAAGTCGGCGTCCCACAAGACACCTTCTTCGTCGCGCCAGTGCCGCTGCACCCGCCGCCGCTCCTGATCGACGATCAGGTACGCGCGAAGGGAGGGGATTTGCTTGTAGACCATCAGCTTCTCCCGACGGTCCGTTCGTTCGGTGCTCGGGGAGGTCACCTCCACCACGAGGCACGGCGCGTCTTCGATGAGCGGATCGTCGCCCTCCGGCCCACAGGCCACCAACACGTCCGGATAGTAGATGATGTCCGGAGCAGCGCGGAGCTTCACGTCGCTGGTGTAAACACGGCACCCGCTCTCCCGCGAGGCGTTCCACAGGCGGCTGACGATGTTCAGGATGATTCGGTTGTGTCGCTTGGTGGCCCCGGCGAAGGCGTGAATCTCGCCCGCGACGTACTCGTGCTTGACCGAGCTCGCTTCTTCGAGTTCCAGGTACTCCTCGACGCTGAGCGGGCGGTGCCGGACCGCGGGGTCGGGTAGGTTCATTCGTTGGGAAGCAGTGAGAGAGTCTCGACCGTCGGCTTCTCCGTGCGCGTGGCCCGCTTGAACGTCACGTTTGCGCCGCTGGTGCGCGGGCTGTCGATGCGCGCACCCGCGAGCAGCTGCTCGATGGTGAGAATCTGCAGCTTGGCGTGCTTCCCCCACGGCGAGCTGTAGAAGCCCATCCCCGCGGCCTCCTTCCGCATCGGCCCGGTGGGCTCGTTCAGCGTGATCAGCACGCCGATCTGCGCCTTTTCGCGATCCACCACGTTGCCCAGCTCGCGTACGTCTTTGACGCCGACGTTGTTGGATTTGACCGACAGGATGATCTGCTTGGGCGGCTTGTACGGATCGTCGATGAAGCGGAGGCGCCCGTCGATTCCCCGGTCGGCGCTTTTTTTCTCCTCCACGGGGCGGGCATCCACCAACCCCAGCGCCCAGTACTGGAACTGGTAGCGGTCCTGCGCGGCCAGCGCCTCGGCGCCGGACAGGTCCGTCGGCTCGCCGATCACCTCGTACTCCACCTGGTCGCCGAAGCTGTCGTGCAGCCGGTACTTGACGAGGTTGATCGTCAGGTGCGTTACGTCGATCCCGATCCAGCGGCGCCCGAGCTTCTGCGCGGCGACGACGGCGGTGCCGCACCCGCAGAACGGATCGAGCACCACGTCGCCGGGGTTGCTGCTGGCGTTGATGATGCGCTCCAGCAGGGCTTCGGGTTTTTGGGTGGGGTAGCCGAGCTTTTCTTTGGCGATTGGGTTTACAGGTTCGATGTCGGTCCACAAGTCGTTGACCGGAACCCCTTTCTTATCCTTCAGGTAATCCTTGAAGCGCAAGTATCGCCCGCTTCCTTGTACGATCCGATTTTCCACGCGAAGCCGCTCCAGGCGTTCTGCCGAAACGGTTTTCAGCGCCTGTACCTGATAACGCCCCCGTCCGTCTTCATCGTCGTAGATGTAGTATCGCTTGATGTACTGCTTGGAGTAGGGCCGGTACTGAGTTTCGAATGTGTAGTCCCGAGACTCTCTGGTATAGAAGAGAATCGTGTCGTGATCTGTAGAGAACCGCCTGGCGCTCGCTTTGCTACTGCCGGTGTTAGTCGTACGCTCCCAGATAATCTCGCTGCGAAAGCTCTCCGGCCCGAACACCGCATCCAGCAGCAGCTTGAGATAGTGGCTCGCCGTCGGGTCACAGTGCAGATACAGCGAGCCCGTGGGCTTCAGCACGCGGTGCAGCTCCACCAGGCGCGGCGCCATCATCGCCAGGTAGGTTATCATGTCGCTCTCGCCCAGAAAGGCGCGAAACGCCGCCATGATCCCGGCTGCGCGCTCCGGCCCGCCCTCGATCAGCTCCTGAAAGGCCAGCGCGCTCGACTCATCCCAGCGCCAGGTGTCGTGGAACGCCTTGATCTGCGCCCCGGCCCGCGTGCCGTCCTGCTCCGCGAAGAGAACGTTGTAGTTCTGATTGGAGTTGAACGGCGGGTCCAGATAGACGAGGTCTACACTTGCGTCGGCGATGTGACCGCGGAGCACGTCCAGGTTGTCGCCGTAGAACAGCGTGCCGTTGCTCACGGGATCGTTGCCGGAAAGGACGGCACGAGCGCGGAGGCGGGAATCTCGCCGTTCACGCCGTAAAAGGTCATCCGCCCCTCCGGGTCGCACGTCCACACCTCCCGCGAGCCGGCGGCAAAATAGAGCTGCCGCTTCTCCTCCATCTCCCGCTTGGTGTTGCTCGCGGAAAGCACCTCGATCACCAACTCGGGTGCGACGGGGCTGGCCTCGGCGTTTTCCGGCATCTGCGTCGCGCGCTCGTCTGAGATCCAGACGACGTCGGGCACCTTGACTCCTTGCAGGGTCGCCATGGCGAACTCGACGATGGGCTCCCCGGCCGGCAGCTCAGCATCGCGGGCGCGCTCCAGAAGAAGCCGGACGATGCGGGTTTGCCGGATGCTGTGACGCGGCTTGTGTGGACTCAAAACGAGCTGCCCATTTTCATTCGTCTCTACCTTATAGGGCAGGTCCCTGAGGCGAGGGTCCCGAAGAGCCCGGCTCCACAGCTCCAGACAGGCGCTCCGCGGCATGGGTGAGGCATCCGTGTGCGACATCATCCTCCGCTTTCGGGTGCGAATGTCTCCGCCGGGCGCTCGGCACGGCGGTACTCCACCCGGTAGCCGAGAGCGCGGGGGATCTCCAGCAGCCGCTCCAGGTCCCGGTCGATGGTGGCGCCCGCCTTCTGCGTCACCTCGTCCTCCAGGGGGAGGTCGAAGTCGTCCGCGCCCCAGTCGAGCGCGCGAAAGGCGTCCGCGTTCATCGTCAGCACCGAGGTGCGTACGTGCCGCACGTTGTCCAGGAAGATGCGCGACAGAGCCAGGTGCCGCAGGTACTCGGCGGGGGAGATCTCCCGCCCCGCGAACTCCGTCCCGTACGGCTTGTACGTCCAGCAGAGAAAGGAAAAGAGACCGCCACCGAAGTCCCGCAGACACTGGTCCTGAAAATCACGGGTCCGCTCCAGGTGCTCCAATCTTTCTTCCAGCGTCTCGTCGAAGCCGATCACCATGGTGGCGGTGGTGCGGAGTCCGGCCTCCACCACGGCCCGCTGCGCCTCGAAGTACCCCGCGACGGTGTACTTAAACTTGGCGTGCCGTCTGCGAAAATCCTCCGTCAGGATCTCCGAGCCGCCGCCAGTGACCCAATGCACCCCCGCGTCGCGGAGCCGGGCCGCCGTTTCCGCGTAGGAAAGCCCCGCCCGGTCGGCCAGGTACATCAGCTCCGCGATGGTGAGAGCGTAGAACTCCACCCGCTCGCCGTATCGCTCCCGAACCGCGGCGAACAGGTCGCAGTAGAAGTGCAGCGGCAGCTTGGGATTGAAGCCGCCATTGAAGGCGACCAGGTCGCCCCCCAGCTCCAGCAGCTCGTCGATCTTCGCGAACACCTCCTCGCGCCCCAGCACGTAGCCCCCGGCCTGGTTGGGGAGAACATAAAAGGCGCAGAAGTCGCACTGCGCCACGCACACGTTGGTGTAGTTGACGATCCGCATCACCATGTAGGTGGCGCGGTCCGGCGCGTGGAAGCGGCCCCGCACCGCGCCCGCGAGCCGGCGCAGCTCGTCGTCGGAGGCGTGGTGCCAGAGCGCGGCGGCGTCGGCGACGGAGATCCGCCCGCCGGTCTCGACGGTGAGGAAGATCGGCTCCAGCTCGGCGGAAGCGCTCGGGGTGGGGTGCGTCATCTCCGGGTACGTGAAAGGGGGAGCGGACCGGCGTCCGCTCCCCCAATGTACACCGCTCGCGCGCCGCGGATCAACCGCGGCGGGCCGCCTCGAAGCGGCGCCCGACCTCCTGCCAGTTCACCGTGTTCCACCACGCCTCGATGTAGTCCGGCCGCTTGTTCTGGTACTTGAGGTAGTAGGCGTGCTCCCACACGTCCAGCCCCAGGACCGGCGTCTGCCCCTGCATCAGGGGACTGTCCTGGTTGGCGGTGTCGGTGATCTCCACGGCACCGTTGCCCACCACCAGCCACGCCCATCCGCTGCCGAAGCGCCCCTTGGCGGCGGTGGCGAACTTTTCCTTGAAGCTGTTGAAGTCGCCGAAGGCGGAGCGGATCGCGTCCGCCACACCGCCCGACGGCTCGCCGCCACCGTTCGGTCCCATGATCTGCCAGAACAGCGAGTGGTTCGCGTGCCCGCCGCCGTTGTTGCGTACCGCGGTCCTGATGTCCTCGGGGACGCTGTCGAAGCGGCGGAGAAGCTGCTCCACGTCGCTGCCTGCTTTGAAGTCGGGGTGCTTTTCCAGCGCGGCGTTCAGGTTGCTGACATAGGCCGCGTGGTGCTTGTCGTGGTGGATCCGCATCGTCTGCTCGTCGATGTG
>JALZKG010000422.1 GCA_030859365.1 Gemmatimonadota bacterium | reverse complement strand
GGATAGCCAAGGCGGGGCTGGTGCACCTCACGCAGACCGCGGCGCGGGAGTTCGCTCCGGAGGTGCGGGTGGTGGGGATCGCGCCGGGGACGGTGCTCCCCCCCGTAGGCACCCCCGACGACGAGCTGCGCCGCCTGGCGGAGCGGGCGCCGCTCCGGCGCATCGGCTCCCCGGACGACGTCGTCGGCGCGATGCTCTACCTGCTCTGTGCCCCTTTCGTCACGGGGCAGACGCTGGTGGTGGACGGCGGCCGGCTGATCGCGTCGTAGGAACACCCCCGGCCGGGCCCGGTACCACTTTCGTCGTTCTGCTCCCCGCGGAGCATCCTTCCCCCGAGGTTTCCCCGCCTTTCCCGCCATGTCCCGCAAACGAAAGAAGCGCGCCGTCGGGCGCCGTGCCGGACCGTCGCTCGCCGGCCGTCTCTTCCGCGTCCTTTTCGTGCTGGTGCTCCTCGGCGCGGCGGGCGCGGGTGCCGCGCTCTTCTGGCTCTGGCCGCGCTGTTCGGGTGCGGCCTGCCCCTCGGTCGCGTCGCTGCGCAGCTACGTTCCCCCGCAGGCGAGCCGCGTCTTCGACCGCGAGGGGGAGGTGCTGGCGCACCTCGCGCCGGAGCGCCGGATCGTGGTGCCGCTGGAGCGGATCCCGGCTCACGTCACCGGGGCGTTTCTGGCCGTGGAGGATCAGCGCTTCTACGAGCACGACGGGGTGGACTATCGCCGCGTCGCCGGGGCCATGCTGCGCAACGCGCGGACGATGCACTACGACGAAGGGTTCAGCACGCTGACCATGCAGCTCGCCCGCAACGTCTTCCCGGAGCAGCTCACCCGCGCGAAGACGATCCGGCGCAAGTTGTGGGAGGTGACACTCGCCCGCCGCATCGAGCAGACCTTTCCCAAGGATCAGATCCTGGAGATGTACCTGAACCAGATCTACCTGGGAGACGGGCTGTACGGCGTGGAGGCCGCCGCCCGGGGATACTTCGGCAAGCCGGCCACCCGGCTTTCGTTGGACGAGGCGGCGCTCCTCGCCGGGCTCCCCAAGGCTCCCTCGTACTACACCCCGCGGCGCAACCGGGTGGCGGCCATCCAGCGGCGCAACCTGGTACTGCGCCTGATGGCGGAGCAGGGGCGGGTGGCGCCGGAGCGGGTGGCGGAGGCACAGGCGGAGCCGCTGGCGCTCGCCCCGCCCCGTGAGGCTCAGGGGAGGGCGCCGTTCTTTGTGGCTGCGGTGCGCCGCGAGCTGCGCGAGCGGTTCGGGCCCGACGCGGACACCGAGGGGCTGCGCGTCTACACCACCCTGGACCCAGCGCTTCAGGCGCGGGCGGAGCGGGAGCTGCGGGAGCAGCTCGCCGCCATCGAAGCCGGGCGCTTCGGCCGTTTCGCGCACACTTCGTGCGCCAGGCGGCCGGTGAAGGCGCCAGAGGGTTGTCTGCAGGGGATGGTGGTGGCCATGGACCCACGTACCGGCGACGTCTGGGCGCTGGTGGGCGGGCGCGACTTCGAGTTGAGCCAGTTCGACCGGGCGACGCAGTCGCGGCGCCAGGCCGGCTCGGCCTTCAAGCCGTTCGTCTACGCCGCCGCGCTGCAGGCGGGGATCCCCGTCTCGACGCCGCTGGTGGGGCCGGGTGCGGAGGAGAGCACCGGGGACTACCGTCCGGCGGACCACGTCGCCGACACGCTGACGCTGGATATGCGCGGTGCGCTGCGCGTCTCCTCCAACCGGGCGGCCGTCGCGCTCGGGGAGCGGGTCGGCGCGGCGCAGGTGGTGCAGACCGCGCAGAAGATGGGGTTCAGCACCCCCATCCAGCCGTACCCGTCCACCTTTCTGGGCGCGGCGGACGTGATCCCCATCGAGCTGGTCGCGGCCTACTCGCCCTTCGCCACCGGGGGGAGCTGGAGTCAGCCGCGGATGATCCGGCGGGTGGAGAACTCCGCCGGCCGGGTGATCTGGGAGCAGGCGCCGGTGCGGCGGGTGGTGCTCTCCCCCGGCGTCGCATATCTCACCACCAGCCTGATGCGCGACGTGGTGGACCGGGGTACGGGGAATGGGGTGCGCGCGGCCGGGCTACCCTACACGGTCCCGGCGGCGGGGAAGACGGGGACCACCAACGACGCGGCGGACGTCTGGTTCGTCGGCGTCACCCCGGATCTGGTGGCGGGGGTGTGGATCGGCTTCGACCGGCCGAAGCGGATCCTGCGCGGGGCGTCGGGCGGCGGGCTCGCGGCGCCGGTATGGGGGCGGATCGCCACCGCCTTCTACCGCACGCGCTCTGCGCCGGCGGCGTGGGCGCCGCCGGCCGAGCTGGTGTACCGGGAGATCGATCGGGAGACCGGGGAGCTCGCCACCACCAACTGCCCGCCCGAGCACCGCGCGGGTGAATATTTCCTCCCCGGAACGGAGCCCCCGGAGC
>JALZKG010000421.1 GCA_030859365.1 Gemmatimonadota bacterium | reverse complement strand
TCTCCGGGCCCCGCCCGGTTCAGCACCAGCCCGGCGACGCTCACCCTCTGCTCCGCGAGGGCGCTCCGCAGGCGGCGGGTTTCCTCTCTCACCACCGGCTCGGAGGTGGAGACCAGGAGAAAGCGGGTGTGGGCGGGGTCGACGAACCGGGACCGCAGCGTGTCCAGATCGGCGCGGAGCCGCTCCAGCGCTCGGGACGCCTCGTCGGGTGCGGGGGCCCCGCTCAGCGCCACGACCACCGTCCGATGCCGGGCCTCCACGGCGTCGAGCGCGTCGAGCCACTCCCCGGCCAGACGGGGAAGGGCGAGCAGGCGGAGGGTGTGGCCGGTGGGGGCGGTGTCCACCACCACCCGGAGCCGCTCGTCCGCCCCAGCGAGAGACCGGAGGCGGAGCAGGGCGGCGAGCTCGTCCATCCCGGGAACGGGCAGCTCCAGAAAGCGCTCCGCGTCCGCCCGCTCCAGGTAGCTGCCCCGCTCGATCACCTCCAGAAGCGAGCTTCCGTAGCGCTCCACGAAACGGGCGTGCTCCCCTGCGGCGCTCACCTCCATGGCCCGGAGTCCTTGCACCCCGGGGACGGGCAGCGGCTCGGGTCCGAGCGCCACCCCCAGCGCGTCGCCGAGGGAGTGCGCCGGGTCGGCGGAAAGGACGAGGGTCCGCTCCCCCGCGTCGGCGAGCGCGATGGCCAGCGACGCGGCGACCGTGGTCTTCCCCACCCCTCCCTTTCCCCCCACCAGCGTCCAGCGCGGCAGCGGCTGCAGCAGGCGGAGCAGCCGCGGGGCACCCGCTAGCTCCAACCCGGATCCACGTCCACCGAGGCCCCGTCCGGCGCCGGCTCTCCGGCAGGCGGCTCGGCCTCGGACCGTGCCACCCGCACCGGACCACCGGCGATCCCCATCCCGAACTCTTCCCGCCACTCCCGCACCTCCCGCAACCGCGCCATCACCGCCGCCTCCCCGGCCACGTACTCGGCGTCGTCGATCTCGCCCAGCTCCAACCGCATCTGCAGCGCGAGCAGATCTTCCTTGATCGCCTGGTCGTCGGTGAGCTCCTCGCGCGCGGCCCCCTGCACCTGGTCCAGCGAGAAGCGGATCAGGAACTCCGGCCCGGTGACCGGCCAGAACAGCAGGTGCTTGAGGAGACCCATCGCTCAGTTCGTCGCTCGTTCGAGCTTCAGCTTGATGTTGACGAAGTTGTAGGGCGGCCACGGGCCCGTGTACTTGAAGGTGAGCAGCCCCTCGTACTTGCGGCCGACCTCCTTGACCCGCTCGTCGAAGGCGCTTTCGCGGTCGCGCTCCACCAGAAAAGCGGCGTTCATGATCATCCGGTCGCCGATCGGCTTGTTGGAGCGGCTCGCCACCGCGGCCGGCTTGAGCGCCTCGTGGATGTCTCGAACGTACAAGTTGCCGGTCTCCTCCAGCGCCGCCTCCACCAGCCGGCCGAGCTGCATCCGGGCGAAGTAGGTGGAGCTCTGCGCGTTCTCGTCGATCTCCGCCCGGAGCTGGCGGATCTCCTCGTTGCTCTCCTCGATGGTGGCGATCACCCGCTCGCGGTCCCAAAGCACCTTGAGGCCGAACTCGATCTTGTCCTGCATCTTTTCGAGGACGTCGTCGAAGGCGTGGTAGGTGGACTTGAGCAGCTCCACGATGTCATCCTCGGTACGGAACAGGGTGCCGAAGCTCATGGGGATCACCGTGTGCTCGCGCATCACCGTCTCGTTGACGAACTCGTGCGCGAGCAGGTTCTCCCGCGTCGGATCGTAGATGCGGATGGGCGCGCTGCTCACCACCGCCGCCAGCTCCTGGAAGTGGATGGTGTGGACGCGGGTGGTCTCCTCGCCGATCCCAATTTCGCCCCACTCCCGCGGCTCGCGGCTCTTGATGATGCAGTAGACGTACTTGCCGCGTTCCTGCGAAAGGGCTTCTTCGCTCATGGTCTGTCCTTGAACTGTGAGACGCGCTCCGCCGCGTGCCCGAAAATGTCCGCCGCTTCGCGCTGTGAAAACTATCCCAGCGCGGCGAACAGCGCCACCGCCGCCACGACCACGCCGAACCCCACCTTGGTGGCGGTGGCGATCACGCGGCCGAGCAGCGCCCCCCAGCCTGCGCGGAGCGCGGGCGCCATCTGGCGGCGAGCGAGGAGCTCGAGCAGCACCGCCCCGGCGAAGGCTCCCACGAACGCTCCGATCACGCTGCCGATCAACGGAACCGGCACCCCGACGAGGGCACCGGCTACCCCGCCGGCCATGGCGCCCCAGCCAGCGTGCCGCCCCCCGCCGTAGCGGCGGGTAAAACGGGCGCCGAGCCAGAACTCCAGCAGCTCCGCGACCGACGCCAGGACGAACACCGCCACCAGCGGCGCCATTCCCACCGAGGCGAAGCCGGTCAGCCAGGCGTAGAGCACCAGCCCTCCGAGCTGCACCCAGAGGCCCGGGAGTCCGAAGGGGAGCAGAAGCAGCCCCAGGAGCTGCGCCCCGATCAGCAGCGCGAGCGCCACGCTAGAATCCGAAGGCGTCGGAACCCCCTCCCCCGCCCGTCGCCCCGCTGAAGGTGTTCATCTTCAGCTCGAAGTCCGACGGGTTGGTTGCCGCCGCCCGGGCGGCGGCGAAGTCCACGTGGCCGGCCTGCACCAGATCCATCAGGCTCTGGTCGAAGGTCTGCATCCCGTAGGTGGTCCGGCCTGCGGCGATGTGGTCCCGCATCTCCGCGACGCGCTCCGCGTCGAGGATGCAGTCCTGGATGGTGCCGGTGACCACCATCACCTCCGCCGCGAGCGCCCGGCCCGAGCCGTCGCTCCGCGGGAGGAGGCGCTGCGAGATCACCGCGCGCAGGCTTTCGGCGAGCCGGATCCGAACCATCTCCTGCTCCGCCGGCGGAAACACCGCAATCAGGCGGGAAATGGTGGCGGCGGCATCACGGGTGTGCAGGGTGGAGATCACCAGGTGCCCCGTTTCCGCTGCCTTGAGGGCGATGTCGATGCTTTCCGTGTCGCGCATCTCGCCGATCAGGATCACGTCCGGGTCCTGCCGGAGCGCGGCTCGGAGGCCGACGCGAAAGGATTCGGTGTCCAGCCCCACCTCACGCTGGGTGATGGAGCAGCTCCCGTCCCGGTGCAGAAATTCAATGGGGTTCTCCAGGGTGACCACGTGGCGTCGCATCCCCCCGTTCATCTGCCCGATCATCGCCGCCTGCGTCGAGCTCTTCCCGGAGCCCGTGGCCCCGGTGACCAGCACCAGCCCCCGCTCCTCGGCGGCGATCTCCGCCACGACGGGAGGGAGGCCCAGCGCTTCGAGGGTGGGGATCTCGAACGGAATCACCCGCATCACGATGCCGAAGCTGCCGCGCTGCCGCAGGATGTTGACGCGAAAGCGCCCCACCCCGGGGAGCCCCCACGAGCAGTCGTAGTCGGCCAGCTCGTCGATCCGGGCACGCTCGGCTTCCAGGGGGATCAGCTTCAGCGCGATTCCCCGCACCTGCTCGGGGCTGAGGCGCTGCTTGGTCAGCGGGACGAGATCACCGTTGATCCGCGCACGAAACACGTCGCCCGCCTTGATGTGCAGATCGCTCGCGCCGCGCTCGACGGCGGCTCGCAGGATGGTTTCCATGGGGGCTCAGTAGCCGGCGTCCTTGCGGACGACGTTGCGGAGAGGGCGGCCGGAAAGAAAGCGCCGGAGGTTGTCCACCAGGAGGTCGGTCTGGCGCCGCCAGAAGCGGGCGGAGGTGCCCGAAACATGGGGGAGGACGAGCACGTTGGAAAGCGTCCACAGCGGAGAATCGGCGGGGAGCGGCTCGCGGGCAAAGACGTCCAGGGCGGCGCCGCGCAGCCCGCCGCTCCGCAGCGCCTCCGCCAGCGCCGCCTCGTCCACGACCGCGCCCCTCCCCACGTTGACCAGGACCGCCCCGGGCCGGAGAAGCGCGAGCTGCGCGGCGCCGATCATCCCCCGCGTTGCCTCGGTCTCCGGAAGGGCGATCACCAGCGCATCGCTGGCCGCGAGCAGGCGCGGCAGCGCGTCCGGTCCACGCAGCAGCTCCAACCCGGCGGGGGGTTCCGCATCGCCGCGGCGCAGGGCGAGCACCCGCGTTCCCAGCACGGCGGACCGCCGCGCGACGGC
>JALZKG010000387.1 GCA_030859365.1 Gemmatimonadota bacterium | reverse complement strand
CCGCAACCCCGCCCCGGCGAAGGCGTGCCTCTCCCGCCGGGGCGCCGCGCCGGGCGCCGCTCGCGTGCTGGGTCAGGTGGCTTTCGTGGGGGTACCTGGGGCTCGCGCTCGTCGCGTGGCTCGCGGTGTGGGTGCTGGCGGAGCGGTGGTGGCCCGCGACCGTGTACCTGTTCGGCCCGCGCTGGCTGGTCATCCTCCCGCTCGCGCTCCTCATCCCCGCGGCAGTGCTGCTCGACCGCCGCTCCCTCGCGCCGCTCGGCCTCGCCGGCATCGTCGTCCTCTTCCCCGTGCTCGGGCTGTGCGCGGCAGGCCTCCCCGGCGCCGCCGGCAAGCGGAGCCCGGATGACCTGCGGGTGGTCACGCTCAATGCCGCGGGGCGCCCGGAGGTGGCGGCGAAGCTGGCGCCCCTGCTCGCCGAGTGGCGGCCGGACATCGTCGCCGTCCAGGAGTGCGGACCCCTGCTCGACGGCGGGGCGTCTGCGCTGCCCGGGTGGCACGCCCACGCGGAAGGCGGGCTGTGTCTGCTCAGCCGCTACCCGATCCGGGCCGCCGTGCCGATGAACCGTGACGCGTTCGCGGAGGTGCGGGAGAGGGGGCTCGGCGGCTCCGGCGGCGCGGTCCGCTACCTTCTCGAAGCCCCGGGGCGGCCGCTGCGACTCGCCAACGTGCACCTGGAAACGCCCCGCAAGGGTCTGGAGGGAGTCCGCTTTCGCCTGGGCGCCGGTCGGATGGCGGAGAACACCATGCTCCGGGAGATGGAGTCGCGGCAGGTCTTCCGCTGGGTCGGGCCGGAAGAAGCGTCGCTGGTCGTGGCGGGGGACTTCAACATGCCGGTGGAAAGCCGTATCTACCGAGCGACTTGGGGAACGCTGACCAACGCCTTCTCCGCTGCCGGGTGGGGCTTCGGCAGGACGCGCGACAACGGTTGGATCCAGGTGCGGATCGACCACGTGCTGGCCGGCTCCGGGTGGCGGGTGCGGCGCGCCTGGGTGGGTCCGGACGTGGGATCCGACCACCGCCCGGTGGTCGCGGACCTCCGCCGCCGCGAGGAGCGGTAGGGAGGGGAATGGGTGAGCTGGACGGATCGACGGACGACGTCCTGCTGCGCCTTTCCATCGCTTCGGACGGGTGGCGCGAGCGGGTGGAGCGCCTCCGGCGCGAGCGGCGGGAGGCGCGGCGGGAGGAGGCGCGGGACGCACCTTGACGCATGCCAGCTTCTTCAGCAGATTGTCTGCTGCTGGATCTCCTGCATTCTTTCCTCCTCTCGGAAGGTGCCCCATGCCTCATCTTCCCCCGCTCACGCTCACCCTCCGCCAGATCGTCGCCGACGCCCCCCTCGACGTGGGTGCGTGGGTGACGTACGCCGTTCTCGCGCTCTTCGTTGGCTTCGTTTGGATCGGCAACCGGGGTTCCGGCGGCCGCGGGTCCTACCCCGCCTCGTAGACCGCCCGGGGAACACGTCGGATGAACACGTGGATGCTGGGACGGTTCGCGCTAGGGATCGTGCTCCTGATCGGAGGGGCGGAGCTGCTGGTGCGGGGCGCGTCGCGGCTCGCGGGGGCGTTCGGGATCTCGCCGCTGGTGGTGGGGCTGACCGTGGTTGCGCTCGGCACCAGCTCCCCGGAGCTGGCGGTCAGCGTGCAGGCGGCGCTCGGGGGCAACCCGGAGATCTCCATCGGCAACGTGGTGGGGAGCAACATCTTCAACGTGCTCTTCATCCTGGGGATCTCGGCGCTGATCGTGCCGCTGGTGGTCTCCGAGCAGTTGGTGCGGCTGGACGTGCCGCTGATGATCGCGGCGTCGATCGCGCTCTGGGTGGTGGCGCTGGACGGCACCGTGGGGCGCGGGGACGGTGTGCTGCTGCTGGCGGGGATCGTCGCCTATACGGTCTTCCTCGTTCGGCAGAGCCGCCGCGAAACCGTCGCGGCGCGCGCGGAGGAGGAGGAGACGCCACCCGGCGCTGGGTGGCTCCGCAACGGGCTCCTGGTTGCCGTCGGGCTGGCGCTGCTGATCGTCGGCTCGCGCTGGCTGGTGGAGGGGGCAACGGTGCTGGCGACGGCCTTCGGGGTAAGCCAGCTGGTGATCGGCCTCACGGTGGTGGCGGCGGGAACCTCGCTCCCGGAGGTAGCCACCTCGGTGCTCGCGGGGCTGCGCGGGGAGCGCGACATCGCGGTGGGCAACGTGGTGGGGAGCAACCTGTTCAACATCCTGGTGATCCTCGGCGTTTCCGCGGTGGTAGCCCCCCGGGGGATCGCCGTTGCTCCGGCGGCGCTCGCCTTCGACATCCCGGTGATGATCGCGGTGGCGGTCGCGTGCCTCCCCATCTTCTTCACGGGGCACCTGATCTCCCGGTGGGAGGGCGGGGTGTTTCTCGCCTTCTACGTGGCGTACACGACGTACGTGGTGCTCGCAGCAACGCAGCACGACGCGCTTCCCGCGCTGAGCGGCGCCATGCTGTACTTCGTGATCCCGCTCACGACCATCACGCTCGGGGTGCTGTCGATCCGCGCTGTCAGGACGCGGCGCGGGGGAGCGTCCGTGTGACGCGCAGGGGCCGCTGCAGCGTTCTCGCGGACCTAAATCGAGGAGCTTGGGAGGAGACACCTCTGGCGGAACCAGCAGGCGACGGGCCCGCACCATGGTTTCACACGAGCGGAGAGCTTGCGCAGTGCGGGTTTCGATGGAATGCCTGTCCTGCGTTGAGGCGGGTACTCGGACTCGGCGAGCGTCGGACGGCCGATTGGGAGCACGCGCTCGGGCGATCGGCTGAAAAATCCGTTCTGGACTTTGCTTGACACATCAACATCGATCGATGTATGATGATCGCCATGCCTACCCTGCTGAACCACGAGCGTGTCGCTCGGCAGTTCCGCGCCCTGGGCGACGAGAAGCGGTTGCGCATCGTCGAGATGCTGCGCTCCGGCGAGCGCTGCGTGTGCGACCTGCAGGACGCGCTCGACGTGGGGCAGTCGCTGCTTTCCTTTCACCTGAAGACGCTGCGCGAGGCGGAGCTGGTCCGCGACCGCCGGGAGGGACGCTGGGTGTACTACACACTCAACGCGGAGGTGCTGGAAGAGGTGGAGGACGTCCTGCGCGCGCTGCGCCCTGTGGAGGGGGTAGGGGGCGGGATCTGCTGCGGGTGATCTCCTTTTTCGCCCGATACATCAACCAAACTCGATCCGAGGAGAGCAATGTCCGACGAGGCGACCATCCGGGACACGGTACGGGAGAAGTACGGGCAGGCGGCTTTGCGGGTGCGGAGCGGGGGAAGCTCGTGCTGCGGCGGCGCCGCGTTCGACGGCACGTGCGAGCCCATCACCTCCGATCTGTACGACGCCGCTCAGGCCGCCGAGCTTCCGGAGGCCGCGGTGCTCGCCTCTCTCGGCTGCGGCAACCCCACCGCCCTCGCGGAGCTGCATCCGGGGGAAACGGTGCTCGACCTGGGCTCGGGCGGGGGGATCGACGTGCTCCTGTCCGCGAAGCGCGTCGGTCCGGCGGGAAAGGCGTACGGCCTCGACATGACGGATGAGATGCTCGAGCTGGCGCGCCGCAACCAGCGGGAGGCGGGGGTGGAGAACGTGGAGTTTCTCAAGGGGGAGATCGAGAACATTCCGCTCCCCGACGCTTCGGTGGACGTGGTGATCTCCAACTGCGTCATCAACCTGTCGGCCGACAAGGGGCGGGTGCTCCGCGAAGCGTTCCGGGTGCTCCGCCCCGGCGGGCGCTTCGCCGTATCCGACGTGGTGGTGCGCGGCGAGGTGCCACCCGAGGTGCGGCGGAGCATGGAGCTGTGGGTGGGATGCGTGGCGGGGGCGCTGGAGGAAGGGGAGTTCCGGCGGCTCCTGGAGGAAACGGGCGTCGAGGCGGTGGAGATCGAGCCGACGCGCGTGTACCGCCTGGAAGATGCGCGGGTTTTCCTCGCCGGGGCCGGATTGGATCCGGACGCCGTCGCCCCGGAGATCGAAGGGCGCTTCATGAGCGCCTTCGTGCACGGAACCAAGCCCAGCGGTCGAGGACGTTGAATCCCATGCGATACGCGCTGATCTCCGACATCCACGCCAATCTTCCGGCGCTGGAAGCGACGCTCGAGCATGTCCGCGAGCACGCGCGGCCGGACGCCACGTACCACCTGGGCGACCTGGTGGGGTACGCCCCCTGGCCGGACGAGACGGTGTCGCTGCTGCGCGGTTTCCGCATCGAGGGCGTCGCCGGGAACTACGACTCCACCGTGGCCACGGCGTACAAGCACTGCGGATGCCGCTACGAGGACGCGCACCAGGAGGAGCTGTCGCACCGGAGCTACGAGTGGACGCTCCGCCACGTATCCCCCGAAACCCGCCGGTGCCTGTCGGCGCTTCCGTTCCGGATCGATCTGCGCCCCGGCGGCGGCCACGCGCCGGGCCCCACGGTGATCCTGGTGCACGGGACGCCGACGCTGAACACGCTGTACTGGACGGAGGACCGTCCGGACGTGTTCTGCAGCAGGATGGCGGCGCAGGCGGGGGCGAGAGCGGGCGACGTGATCTGCTTCGGCCATACCCACTGGCCGTGGCATCGCGAGGTGGAGGGCGTGCACTTCGTGAATACCGGCTCCGTCGGCCGTCCCAAGGACGGCGACTGGCGCGCCGGGTACGTGCTGCTCGACATGCGCGGCGACGCGCTCGGCGTGGAGTTCCACCGGGTGGAGTACGACCTCCCGCGGGCCATCGAGGGGATCCGCGCGAGCGGCCTCCCCGACGACTTCGCGGAGTACCTGCGTACGGGCGGGGAGCCGGCTCCGGCGGCGAGCCCCGGATGACGACGGCGCACGCGGTCCCCCGCCGGGCGCTTGCCGAAGGGATCGGCACCTTCTTTCTGGTGCTGATCGGACCGGGCGCGGTGATGGTGAACGCGTATGGCGAGGGCGTGATCGGCCATGCGGGGGTGGCGCTCGCCTTCGGCTTCGTGGTGCTGGCGATGATCTACGCCATCGGACACATCTCCGGAGCCCACATCAACCCGGCAGTGACGCTCGCGTTCTGGAGCGCGCGGCGCTTTCCCACGCGCGATCTCCTCCCCTACGTCGTGGCCCAGCTGACCGGCGCAATCCTCGCCTCGCTTGCCCTGCGCGGCATCCTCGGACCCGTGGGGAGCATCGGCGCGACGGTTCCGGCCATCGGGGTTCCCGGCGCATTCGCCGTCGAGTGGCTCCTTTCCTTTGCGCTGATGTTCGTCATCATGGCGGTGGCCACCGACGAGCGGGTGGCGGACGGCTTCGCGGGCGTTGCGGTGGGGCTCACGGTCGCCTTCTGCGCCATGATGGGCGGCCCGCTCACGGGAGCCTCCATGAACCCCGCGCGCTCGCTGGGTCCGGCGGTGGCGGGAGGAGGGTGGGCGGCCCACTGGATCTACTGGCTCGCCCCAGCCACCGCGATGGTGGCCGCCGCGTGGGTGTACGAATATCTGCGACCGGCGGGGATGCCCGACGTGGTGCCCGCCGGCGTACCTCTGGGAGTCCAGGGACCGCTCGATGCCGATGGCGCATCGGTCAGCCCCCTCCGGTGTTCAACGTGACCCCGGCGTACAGCGCCCGCCCCGGGCCGGGCTCGTAGAAGCGGCTGCCGAACGCGTTCACCGCCACCGTCGCGTTGTAGGTGGCGCCGAACAGGTTGGTCGCGCCGATGAAGGGCGTCCACGCCGCCCGGCCGAACCGCACCCCCTCCCAACCCGTCCGCACGTCCACCAGCGTGTACGCCGGCGAGGCCAGCACCCCCGCGGCGTCGCGGTCCGACACCGGAACCGCCGAAACGCGCCGCGCGTCCACCCCGCCGAACCAGGCTCCCGAGGTCGCCAGAAGCGATCCTTCCAGCCGGTGCGGAGCGACGCCGGGGACGCGGTTGCCGGCGAGGTCGGTGC
>JALZKG010000386.1 GCA_030859365.1 Gemmatimonadota bacterium | reverse complement strand
GCGGCCGTCGCGCTCCCAGCGGCCGTCCGGCCGCGTCATCCCGCCCTTGGTCGCCACGAGCACCCGCTCGCGGGCCCCGATCTCATCGAGCGCCTCGCGGATCAGCCGCTCGTTGTGGCCCAGGTCGCCGTCGTCCAGGCAGTACACGTCCGCCGTGTCGATCAGCGTCACCCCGAGCTCCACGGCGCGGTGCACCACCCGCTTCGCCTGGCCGCGCTCCGGGCGTCCCTGAGTGGAAAGGGGCATCCCCCCGAGCCCGATGCGCGTGATGGTCCGCCCGGTCCTGCCGAGTGGCGTGGTCTGCATGCAACCTCCGAAGTTTGACGGCGACGCGATCTGAGTCCGGCGCCATGCAGAAACGGGTCCACGGCTCGTTCCGTGCACACGCCGCGCAGCACGTACGTTTCCCATCCCGGATGTGAGAATCGTGGATGCCTCCTGCTCGACGCGCCGGGGACAGGAAGTGGGTCCAGGTGATCGGGTGGATCGCCTGCCTCGCCCTCGCCGGCTCCCTGACCTACACCTTCGTCAGCGCTCTCGTCCAGGGACCGGAGGGGATCGACCCCTGGTTCTTTGCGATGCAGACGCTGGCCAGCCTGCTCTTCCTGATCTACAGCGTGAAGCTCGGCAATCGGGTGTTCGTCGCCGCCAATTCGGTCGCGCTCTTCAACGCCGTCGGCACGCTGGTGGTTGCAATCACCTCGGGATGACAACCCGCGGCGGGCGCACGCGCCCCGAATCTGCTTGACCGGGACCGGGCCCCCCTGTATGCTGTTGCATTGCGTCATGCGCCGTGACACCGCCGCGTTGTCTGCCTGACGATGCCATCCCGGACTCATCGGAAGTTCGTCTGTATCCTCTGATCAGAAGCAATCTGCATGAGACGAAGTGTGTTCGCCGGAGTCGCGCTCGCCGCCTCCGTCGGAGCGGCCCCGGCGCTCCAGGCGCAGGGATCCGGCGTCGACCAGCACAGCGCCTGTATGACCGGGCGCGTCGGCGCGGGCACGGCGTCTCCCTGCGCGGACGGCTCCGCCATCTACTTCAGTCCGGGTGGGCTGGCCTTTCAGCCGAGCATGCTGGGCGCGAACCTGACGGTCATCCGCACCAGCAACGACTTCATCTACGACCGCGCCGCCGCTCCGACGGCGAGCCGCGGTCCGGCGACGGCAACGGTTCCCGCGCTCTTCGGGTCGTATCGGATCAACGAGCGGTGGGCGGCCGGCCTCGGCGTCTTCGCCCCCTACGGACTCGGGATCGAGTGGGAGCCGGAGGGCTTCGAAGGCCGCTTCAGCTCGTACGACACGGCGCTGCGCGGAATCTACATCCAGCCAACCGTGGCGTACCAGGTGGTGCCGGGGCTGATCAGCGTGGGCGCCGGGGTGGACTTCGTCCGGGGCTCGGTGGAGCTGAACCAGCGGGCGGATCTGGCGGCGGTACCGCTGCCGGCCGGTCCGACAACCCCGCCAGGGGCGACCTTCGCCAACCTCGGAATCCCCTTCGGCACCGATTTCGCCGACGTGAACCTGAAGGGAGACGGCTCCGCGGTGACCGGCCACGTGGGAGTGGTGATACGTGCTTCAGACCGTCTGTCACTCGGCGCCCGCTACCTGCACTCCGCCAGGGTCGATCTGGATGGCGACGCCACCTTCAATATCGTGCCCACCAACCTGACGCTCGCCCCAGGCAACCCGCTGAACCCGGCGGCTTCGATCCCGGTGGATGCCCTGGTGGCATCCCGCTTTCAGGCAGGACAGGCGCTGGCGAACCAGGGCATCACTTCTTCCATCGAGTTCCCCGCGCAGGCGGTTTTCGGGGTTTCCGTCCGCCCCGCCCCGCAGCTCGACCTGCTGGTGGACTATCAGTGGACCGGCTGGTCCTCGTTCGATCAGCTCGCGGTGGACTTCCAGGAGGCGGGCGCCGACACCGAGCTTACCCTCGGCTACAAGGACACCAACACCTTTCGCTTCGCGGCCGAGTACGCCAGCAGCCAGGCGCTTATACTCCGCGCCGGCTTCCGCTACAACGACGCGGCCACGCAGATCGGGACGCCCCTCCTCCCGGAGAACGAGCGCAACTACTACACGGCGGGGATCGGCTACCGCTTCCGCGACGGGCTGGGGATCGACGCCGCGTACCAGTACATCGATCAGGCCGACCGCCGCGGCCGGGTGCGCCCGGGCGGGATCGACCCTGCGGAGTCGGTGGGGCTGTACACGGCGGAGGCGAGCACCTTCGGGGTGACGCTTTCCTACCGGTTCGGCCGGATGATGGACCGCGCAGCGGCGCAGTAGGCAACCACTACCATGAGCCAATCCATGAAGCGCAGAACCCTTCGCACCCTGCCGCTGCTCGCCGCTCTCGCGGCGCTTCCGCTCGCCGGCTGCGTCAACGACCAGCAGCTCGACCGGATCGCCGGTCCGGAGCTCGGCGGCGACCTGTTTCGGCGCTACGTCGCGCTCGGCAACTCCATCACCGCCGGCTTCCAGTCGGCGGGGATCAACGACAGCACCCAGATCCGCGCGTACCCGGTGCTGCTCGCCCGGCAGGCAAACGCGCCCTTCTACGTGCCGCTGCTGAACCGGCCCGGTTGTCCGCCTCCGTTCACGACCCCCTTCGGCCCGGTCCGGGTGGGTGACCAGCCGGGGCAGTCGGCTCCGGCCTGCTCGCTCCGCGCGAATCAGGCGCCAGGGACGGTGCAGAACCTCGCGGTTCCCGGGGCGCAGATCGCGGACGCGCTGAACAGCCTGCGCAGCACGGACGCGACCTCGACCTTCAACCGGCTCCAAACCTTTTTCCTCGGTGGGCGGAGTCAGGTTCAGGCGATGGTCGATGCCCAGCCGACGCTGGTTTCCGCCTGGCTTGGCAACAACGATGCGTTGGGCGCCGCCCTCAGCGGCAATCTCGCGGCGCTGACGCCGCTCGCGGACTTCAACGCTTCGCTCGATGCTCTCGTCGCGGCGATCCGCACCACGCCCGCGGCCGACCGCGCGGTGCTGATCGGCCCGGTGAACGCCAACGTGGTCCCGCTGCTGCAGCCGGGCGCCTTCTTCTTCCTCGCCCGCGACCCGGTCACCGGACGGTTCCAGGGCAAGCCGGTCAACCCGAATTGCTCGCCGGTGGATCTGCTCGGCCAGCCGAACCCGCTGAGCCGCAGCCTGATCTCCTTCGAGATGGTAGGCAACGCCAGCTTCCCCGAGATCAACTGCGCGGACGACGCCTACCCGGCGGGAGATCCGCGGCGCGGCGCCTTCGTACTCAGCGTACAGGAGCAGGGCGTGCTCGCTCAACGGGTGACAGAGTACAACGCAGCCACCGAGCAGCGCGCCGCCGCCAACGGCTGGGTGTACCTGAACCCCAACACCCTGCTCGCTCCCTTCCTCGTCGAGAAGGACGCTCAGGGGCGCTACCAGCGGATTCGCAAGTGCCAGGAGCTGGCAACGGCAACCAACGCGGCTGCCTTCCAGGCGGCGGTGCTGAACTCCTGCCCGGTCACCGGACCCACGGCGGCACCGAACTTCTTCGGCTCGCTCATTTCGCTCGACGGCTTCCACCCGTCCTCGCAGGCGCATCAGATCATCGCGAACGCGCTTGCCACGGCGATCAACGAACGGTACCAGACGCGAATCACCACGCGCTGATCGTTGTGAGCACCGCAGCCGAACCCACCCGCGTCCCCCCGGGGATCGAAAAGATCCTCAACCGCTTCGCCACGCTGACGCCGGACCTGACCCGGCAGGCGCTGGTGCAGTACTCGAAGCGGCTCCCCGACCTCCCGGAGCGCTTTCAAGGTCTGGACCGGGAGCGGTTCGCCGTCCACGAGTGCCAGACGCCGGTGGCGCTGTACCCGGAGGTGGTGGACGGACGGATGCACTTCCACGCCGACGTGCCGCAGGGAGCGCCCACCATCCGGGCGCTGCTGGCGCTGCTCTTCGGGGCGCTGAACGGCGAGCCGCCGGAGACCACCCTCGCGATCCCCTCCGACTTCGTGCGGCAGGTGATGGGAAAGATCGGGCTGGAGACGCGGGAGGTGGGGCTGAACGCGATGGTGGAGCGGTTGAAGCGGGCCGCCCGAGAGGCGCAAGCGGGGGGTTGACCGGGAGCGCGACGCTCGCCTTGCGCGGAGCGGGTGGGGCCGCGCATCTTGTGCGCCGGAGGGCCGGATCGGCCCCGAGTACAGGCGAACCAGACGAGACACTGACATGGG
>JALZKG010000375.1 GCA_030859365.1 Gemmatimonadota bacterium | reverse complement strand
ACCGTGCTCCAGTTCGACAAGGACGACCTGGACGCGGTCGGGGTCCCCAAGTTCGACTTCCTGGGGCTCGGCGGCCTTTCGGCGGTGCGCCTCACCTTCGACGCAATTCGCGAGCGCACCGGAGAGGAGTTGGAGCTGTACGACCTTCCGCAGGACGATCCGGAAACGTTCGAGATGATCTCCCGGGGCGACACCCTCGGCACCTTTCAGATCGAATCGCGTGCGCAGATCCAGAGCCTGGTGCAGACCCGTCCCGAGAAGCTGTACGACCTGGTGGTGCAGGTGGCGCTGATCCGCCCGGGGCCGATCGTCGCCGAGTTCGTCCACCCCTACGTCCGCCGCCGACGGGGGCGGGAAAGGGTGACCTACCCCCATCCGGCATTGGAGCCGATCCTCGCCCGCACGCAGGGCATCCCCATCTTCCAGGAGCAGGGGATGTCCATCGCGATGGCGCTGGCCGGCTACTCCGCCGCCGAGGCCGACGAGCTGCGCCGCAGCATGGGGCACCGGCGAAAGGCGGAGCAGCTCCGGGCCAAGCTGGAAAAGCTCTGCTCCCGCATGCAGGAGCGCGGGGTGGAGGCCGGCACCGCGCAGCGGATCACGTCGGACCTCCGGGTCTTCAGCGCCTATGGCTTTCCGGAAAGCCACGCCTGGAGCTTCGCCCTGATCGCCTACGCGACCGCGTACCTCAAGGCGCACCATCCGGCCGAGTTCCTGCTGGGTCTGCTCAACGCGCAGCCCATGGGCTTCTACTCCCCCGCCACGCTGGTGCACGACGCCCGCCGCGCTGGCGTGGAGATCCGCCCTCCCTGCCTGCGCGACGGCGCGTGGGACGCGACGCTGGAGGAAACCGGCGACGCGGCGCATCCGGCGCTGCGGGTAGGGTGGCGTCAGATCCGCGGGCTGGGAGAGCGGGCCCGGCTTGCCCTCCAGGCCGCCCGCGCGGAGGGGCCGTTCGAAAGCGTGGCGGAGGCGGTGCGGCGCGCCGGGCTTTCGGCTTCCGAAGCGCTGCACCTGGCGCGGGCCGGCGCGCTGGAGGCATGGGAGCCGGGGCGACGGGCCGCGGCGTGGGAAGCGCTCCGGGCCGCGGGAGACACCCTCCCCCTCGCCCCGGCGCACCGGCTTCCCTTCCGCGTGGAGGAGATGGAGGGGGACGAGCTGGTCTTCCTGGACTACCTGGCGACCGGGATCTCCCTCCACGGACATCCGGTGGGGGCGATTCGGGAAAGGCTCGGGGGCTACGGAGCGTCCTCCACCCGGATCCTCCAGGAAAGCCCCGACGGAGTTCCGGTGGTGGTGGGCGGACTCGTGGTGGTGCGCCAGCACCCCGAGTCCGCGAAGGGAACCGTGTTCCTGCTGATCGAGGACGAATGGGGGATGGTCAATGTCGTGGTCCCCGCCCGGCTGTACCAGCAGCATCGGGAAATCGTCCGGTACTCGCCCTTCCTGTTGGTGGAGGGGCGGCTGGAAAAGAACGGACCGGTGCTGAACGTCGTGGGAAGGCGCTTCGTGCGGCTGGAGGTGGGGGCGCTCTCCCACCGCTCGCACGACTTTCGCTGAACGGGGATCGCCCCCGCTCAACTCATGCCGCGCAGCCGCGTCGCCTCGGCCACCCGCTCGATCGCCAGGGCGAAGGCGGCTGTACGGAGGTCGCTGGCCCGCTCCCGCGCGATCTCCCGCACCGCGTCGTAGGCGGTGTCCATGGTGGTACGCAACTCCGCGTCCACCCGCTCCCCCGTCCAGCGGAAGCGCTGAAGGTTCTGCACCCACTCGAAGTAGGAGACCGTCACCCCGCCGGCGTTTGCCAGGATGTCGGGGACGACCGTGATGTCCCGGGTGCGGAACACCTCGTCCGCGTCGGGCGTCGTCGGGTGGTTCGCCCCTTCCACGACCAGGCGGGCGCGCACCTGGGGTGCGTTCCGCTGGTGGAGCACGTTGCCCAGGGCCGCGGGCACCAGCACGTCCACGTCCATCGTGAGCAGCTCGTCGTTGCTGAGGGTCTCCGTCCCTGCACCGACCGGGATGCGCCCCTCTTTCGCCGCCTCCAGGCGCAGGCGGGGGATGTCCAGCCCGTCGCCCGAGAACACCGCGCCGTGCACGTCGCTGACCGCCACCACCCGCGCGCCCGCCTGATGGAGGTAGTGCGCCGTCCAGCTCCCCACGTTGCCGAAGCCCTGCACCGACACCCGGGCGCCCTCCAGCTCCAGCCCCCGATCGGCCGCCGCGCGCTCGGTGGCGAACAGGACGCCGCGCCCCGTGGCGGATTCACGGCCCAGAGAGCCGCCGAGCTCGATCGGCTTGCCCGTGACCACCGCCGGGGTGAAACCGTGGTACTTGGCGTACTCGTCCACGATCCACGCCATCACCTGCGCGTTGGTGTTCACGTCCGGCGCGGGGATGTCCTCCTGCGGCCCGATAAAGCGCTCGATGCGGCCCACGAAGCGCCGCGTCAGCAGCTCCAGGTCGCGCGAATCCAGAGCGTGCGGGTCGCAGTTGATTCCTCCTTTGGCACCGCCATACGGCAGCCCCACTACCGCGGTCTTCCACGTCATCAACGAGGCGAGGGCGCGCACCTCGTCCAGGTCGACGTCCGGATGGTAGCGCAGGCCACCCTTCATCGGCCCCCGCGCGTTGTCGTGCTGGACCCGGTACCCGGAAAAGGTGCGGATCTCCCCGTCGGTGCAGCGGAGCGGCAGCTCGACCATCACCTCCCGGTACGGAGTCTTCAGCGCGATCCGGAGGTCCTCGGAGATTCCGAGCAGCTCCGCGCCGCGCTCGAAGTGGAGGTTGACCGCCTGAAAGGCGGTCAGGCGTTGACCGGCCTCGGCCGCCGTAGGCTCGGTCGCGGCTCCGCCGGTGTGCTGAGTCGGCTGTTCGGTGGTGCTGCTGGAGCGGCGGTCTTGCGGCATGGGGAAGTCCTGTATAGAGGGGTGCGGCACGCGTGGCGCAAGAAGTGTGCGGAAAGGGCGGGTCATCCCCACCGGAAGACTCGCGCCGCCGGCGTCGGTCGAGTACAATGGAGTCGCAGCTCGCGTCCTACCCTGCGCACCCAGCCGAAAAGCTCCCATGAAGCGTTCTTCACCCCTCCTCCTCGCCGGGGCGCTCGTCGCCCTCGCGCACCTCGCGACGGACTACCTGGCGGGAGCTCGGTGATGCGCCGCACTGGGTTGGCTAAGGGCAGATCGCGGCGTTTCGGACCTGCCCTGATCGCTCTCGTCCTGTTTCTTCAGGGGTGCGGAGAGAACCTGTTCGCTCCCCCGAACTTCAACATCGTGTTCGTCGGCCCGGATCGACGCCAGGGCAGCTCGATCTCGCTGCAGGGGCAGGAGCGCTATCGGTGTGAAAACGTGGCGTTTCAGATCCGGGGGGTATCGTCCCGCCCCGGCACGTCCGCCGAGTGGATCAGCGGAAGACTCGAGTTGTTTTCGCTGCGCACCGGGGAGAGGCTTGGCGTCACACCGCTGAACAAGGCTGCGACCGTCGAGTTCTGGGGATTCGACCGCGTGGAGGCAGGCGAAACGCGATCTTCGGAAGCCTTCGACTTCCGTAGCGATGCACCGTTCGTGCTCCGGGCGGCGTTTCAGTACAAGGTCCCCCGAAGAGTCGAGGAGACTTTTCGGCTGGAAATCGTGTGCGAGTGACCGCGTGAGCATGAGAGCTTGTCTCCCATTGACAGCTACGCTGCCGGTGCACTACTGTGTCCGGCGAGCTCGCCGAGCAGCTCTCGCCCCGCGCCACCACGCGCCTTCCCGGGCGCGATCGTCCGATCCCCGCCAGCGCCGTCTTCCGGTCTCCTCCATCGCCCCGCCCCTCCCGATCCAAGGCAGCCATGTCTGCGTCCTTCCGCGGTGTCTCCTGGGAAGAAGCCATCTCCCCACCCTTTCCCTTTGTACGGCCGGACCTTCAGGTGAGTGCGCAAGCTGAACCCCCGCACGGAACGACGCTGATCCAGCGCCTCCTCTTCGTTCTCCGTCGCGCCCCAGCTGTCCCGAGAAAGACGGCTGCCGTTTCCGAGCCGTCCTCACAGTCGGCACCCTGCTGACCTCCCTCGCATGCCGCGGCTCGGACCCCATTCGGGCACCAAAAAGCCCCGCCGTAAACCACGGCGGGGCTTGATGCTTCGGAGTGCGCCCGAGTGGATTCGAACCACTGACCTTCGGCTCCGGAGGCCGACGCTCTATCCAGCTGAGCTACGGGCGCGGTGTGCTCGACAACGGGGGAGGCGGAATAAGCCGAGTTCTGTCTCCGCTCGCGCGGAGGGGATCATTTCTCTGGGACCGGCGTTGCCGACGGCCTCGTGCAGCCTACCCGGGACTGTGAAGCCGAAGCTTCGTGGTGCGGGCCGCACCTCGTCCCTGCATGGCCTTGCTCCGGGTGGGGTTTGCCGTGCCACGTCTGTTGCCAGCCGCGCGGTGCGCTCTTACCGCACCCTTTCACCCTTGCCTGTGCTCCCGAGGGAGCCATCGGCGGTATGCTCTCTGTTGCACTTTCCATCGCCTTTCGGCGCCCGGGCGTTACCCGGCACCCTGCCCTGCGGAGCTCGGACTTTCCTCGACACCCGAAGGTGCCGCGATCCTCACTCGCCTCCCACCGAAGTTGTCAATCATGCCCAGGAGAGGACTCGAACCTCCACGCCGGTTAAGGCACCAGATCCTTAGTCTGGCCTGTCTACCAGTTTCAGCACCTGGGCGACCGATGCCACGTCATGCTCGGAAGAGGACTCGAACCTCCACGGGCTTGCACCCACTAGATCCTGAATCTAGCGCGTCTACCAGTTCCGCCATCCGAGCGTACAACCCGACGTGCACCGATTACGCGGCGGCATGAGTCGCTTCGGCTCACGCCGCCAAGGTGCGCCCGGAGAGATTCGAACTCCCGGCCTTCTGATCCGTAGTCAGACGCTCTATCCAGCTGAGCTACGGGCGCACAAACCTGATGAGTTGCTCCAGCAGCGGTCCTCACCTGTTGCTCAAGCAGTGCATCCGGTAGGAATCGAACCTACAACCTTGGGATTAAGAGTCCCCTGCTCTGCCAATTGAGCTACGGATGCCTCGCCGACAGGAGGGATAAGTTATACCGCTCCCCCGGTGGTGTCAACCCCTGTCGGCGAGCTCCGAAAGCCTGCTAGTACGCGGCGATTCCGGTGATATCCTGGCCCAGAATGAGCCCGTGGATGTCGTGCGTCCCCTCGTAGGTGTACACCGACTCCAGGTTCGCCATGTGTCGCATGGCCGAGTACTCGACCAGGATCCCGTTGCCTCCCAGGATGCGCCGCGCCTCGCGCGCGATCTCCGAAGCGATGTGGACGTTGTTGCGCTTCGCGAGCGACACCTGCTGCGGGCGCATGGTCCCCGCGTCCTTGAGGCGGCCGAGCTGGATGCACAGGAGCTGCGCCTTGGTGATCTCCGTCAGCATCTCGGCGAGGCGCACCTGCTGGATCTGCTTGCCGGCGATGGGGCTGTCGAACATCACCCGCTCCTTGGCGTACTGCAGCGCCTCGTCGTAGCACGCCATCGCCGCGCCGGTCGCCCCCCATGCGATCCCGTAGCGGGCCTGGTTCAGGCACATCAGCGGGCTCTTCAGCCCGCCGGATTTCGGGAGCAGCGCGGTGGAGGGGACGCGGACGTCCTGCAGCGACAGCTCGGAGGTGTCGGAGGCGAGCAGCGACAGCTTCCCCTTCTGGTCGCGAGCGCTGAAGCCGGGCGTGTCGGTCGGGACGATGAAGCCGCGGATCGACGCAACGTCATCCAGCGCGCCCGTCTTCGCCCAGATGATGGCGATGTCGGCGGTGGAGCCGTTCGTGATCCACATCTTCGCGCCGTTGATTACGTAACCGTCACCGTCTTCCACGGCGCGGGTGATCATTCCTCCCGGGTTGGAGCCGAAGTCCGGCTCGGTGAGGCCGAAGCAGCCGATCGTCTCCCCCCGCGCCATACGGGGAAGATGCTCCCGCTTCTGCTCCTCGCTCCCGAAGGCGTAGATCGGGTACATGCAGAGCGCGCCCTGCACCGAGGCGAAGGAGCGGATCCCGGAGTCGCCGCGTTCCAGCTCCTGCATGATCAGCCCGTACGCCATGTTGTTCAGGCCCGCGCAGCCGTACTCTTCCGGCAGGTTGGCGCCGAAGACACCCAACTCCGCCATCTGCGGGATCAGCTCACGGGGGAAGCGGCGTTCGATGTACGCTTCCTCGATCACCGGGAGCAGCGCGCGGTCCACCCACTCGCGGACGGCGTCGCGGACCATCCGCTCTTCCTCGGAAAGCAGCCCCTCGACATCGAAATAGTCCACCGCTTCGAACTTGGCCATGGTCGGGTGTTGCGGGTGTATAGAGTTTGTGAAAGCTTGCAAGCTACATCCGTTTCCGGCGGCCGGCAAGGCGCGGGGGCGCGCTAGTCGATGGTGTGCGTACCGCTCGGCTCGCCTTCGGGTGACGCCCCCGGGGCCTTGCGGCGGGCGGCAAACGACCACCAGAGGAGAACGACGCCGAGCACGGTCCAGAAGGCTGCACGGAGCGTGACGGCGAAGCGGAGTTCGCCAAGCCCCACCCCGAGCGCCACGCCCCCGAGCAAACCAATCGCTACGTAAAGCCAGCGGAGCCTGCGATCAATCATACGAATCCGGGGGAAGCGGGGTGGCACGCGCCTGGATCACCTCGAAGGCGACCCGGCGGGAGATCTTGAAGGCGGCGAAGCAGAGCAGCCCTCCCAGGGCCGCCCAGGCGACGATCCACCGCTCGGGAGCTAGATGGAGAAGGCGCGCGGCTCCGAGGTAGAGGAACGCCGCGGTGGCGACGCCGACCCACCCTCCCAGCTGCGCTCTTCCGGCGACCCGCGCCCGGCACTCGCCGCACCACCCCCTGCGGTCGAGCGGATCGCCGGCGGAGCGGCGTCGACAGTGACTGCAGGGGGCGGTTTCGCTCACAGCCTGCGGATCACCGCGTCGGCGAAGCTGTCGGTGGAGCCGCTCCCGCCGAGATCCGGCGTGAGGGAATCGCCCTCGCGGACGGTGCGCTCCAGCGCACGCTGCACCCGCTCCGCCTGCTCCTGCATCCCCATGTGCCGGAGCATCATGACCGCGCCGAGCAGCAGGGCCGCCGGATTCGCGATTCCCCGCCCCGCAATGTCGGGTGCGGAGCCGTGGACCGCTTCGAATATGGCGACGTTCCCGCCGACGTTCGCACCCGGAGCCATCCCCAGCCCCCCGACCAGCCCGGCGATCTGGTCGGAGAGGATGTCGCCGAACATGTTCTCGGTGACGATCACGTCGAAGCGGTACGGGTCCATCACCAGATACATGGCCGTCGCGTCCACGATCCGCTCCTCGAATTCTACCCGCCCCTCGTACTCCCGCGCCACCTCCAGCCCGATGTCGAGGAAGAGACCCTGGGTGAACTTCAGGATGTTCGCCTTGTGCGCGAGCGTCACCTTGCGGCGACCGTTCGAGACGGCGTACTCGAAGGCGTAGCGGATGATCCGCTCGACCCCGAAGCGGGTCACGATCATCACCGATTCGGCGGCGGCGCGCGGGTCTCCCCCCACCCCGATGTAGTGCTCCACCCCGCTGTACAGCCCCTCGGTGTTTTCACGGACCAGCACCAGGTCGATGTCCTGGTAGCGGCCGCCCGGAACGATGGTGTAGGCGGGGCGGACGTTGGCGTACAGGTCGAACTCCTTGCGCAACGCCACGTTGATCGAGCGGAACCCCGCTCCGACCGGCGTGGTGAGCGGCCCCTTCAGCGCGACCTTGTGGGTACGAATCGACTCCAGCGTTTCCGGCGGAAGCGGAGCGTTGAGCGCCTCCAAGCCGGCGACGCCGGCCAGCTTCCGGTCCCAGGCGATGGAAGCACCGGATGCTTCCACGATCCGGACGACGGCTTCGGTGATGGAGGGGCCGATGCCGTCTCCGGGGATCAGCGTAACGGTCTGCGACATGACGAACGGTGCTCGAAAAGGGAAAGGGGCGCGGAGCGCTTCAAAGCAGGTGTCCTCCGTCCACGGGAATGGTCACTCCGGTGATGTGGCGGGCCTCCTCGGAGCAGAGGAAGAGCACCACGTTGGCCACGTCCTGGGGGTCGCCAAGGCGCCCCAGCACCGAGCCGTCGCGGGCTCGGTCGAGCAGCTCGGCGGGAACCGCGTTGGTCAGGCGCGTGGTGCGGATGTACCCGGGCGCGACGGCGTTGACGTTGACGTTGCTCGGGCCGAGCTCCAGCGCCGCGGAGCGGGTCAGCCCCAGCAGCCCCGCCTTGGAGGCACTGTAGTTGGCGAGCCCGAACTCGCTGCGGATTCCGTGTACGGACGAAACGTTCACGATCTTGCCGTCTGCCTGGCGACGGAAGAAGGGCGCCACCGCACGGATCATGTGAAAGGCGCCGGTCAGGTTGGTATCGAGCACCGACCGCCACTGTTCGTCGGAAAGCCTCCACAGGGCGCGGTCGCGGGCGATTCCGGCGTTGTTGATCAGGATGTGAACGCCGCCGAGCCGCTCCGTGGTGTCCCGCACGAACCTTTCGACCGCGCGAGCATCGCGTACGTCGCAGGCGGCGCAGTGCATCCGCACCTCCAGCTGGGCGATCTCGCGAGCGGTCCGCTCGGCCTCCGCCTCCAGCTCGCCGCTCTCGTCGTAAGAAAAGTAGTTGAAGGCGACGTGCACCCCGCGGCGGGCGAGCTCCAGGGAGATGGCGCGGCCGATTCCGGTGGCCCCACCGGTGACGATCGCGACCCGGCCCCGCAGCCCGCCGCCGAGGCGCAGCCCCTGCCCGTCCGGCTCCTCCGCCACCTGCTCCAGCAGCAGCTCCACCGCCTCCCCCATCGCGACCGTCGGAACGGCGGGCGACTCCGGCGAGGGGGAGCGAAGCCGTGGATCGGGGGGGACGCCGGGACGGGGTTCGGACGGGGTCATCGCGCGGGGGCCGGGGGATACGCGGGGCAACCGAACGCGCCGAGGCTCATGGGAGCGCCGGCGCGTGGGTTCGGAAAAGGCGCATCGCTCCCGGCCAATGCAACTTCTGCACCCGCTTACGGACGGCCCATCTCCACGCCGTGCTTGATGCTGCGGCCCTCCACCAGAAACACCACGTCCTCGGCGATGTTGGTAGCGAGATCCGCGATCCGCTCCAGATTGCGACTCACCAGAAAGAGCGACATGGAGGCGCCGATCCGGCGCGGATCCTCCATCATGTGGGTGAGCAGGATGCGGAACATGGATTCGTGCAGCCCGTCCACCCGGTCGTCGCGCCGGCACACCTCCCGGGCGTCCTCCGCATCGGCCCGCACAAAGTCGTCGAGCGCATCGGAGAGCATCTCCCGGGCGATCCGCGCCATCTCCTCGATCTCGGCGAACTGGGCGAAGACCGGCTGCTCCGCCAGGTACGAGACCGCCTGCGCGATGTTGACCGCATGGTCCCCCACCCGCTCCAGATCGTTGGCGATCTTCATCGCCATCGTGATCAGGCGAAGGTCCCGGGCCATCGGCTGCTGAAGCGCGAGCAGGTGGATGCAGGCGTCGTCGATCTCCACCTCGAGCTGGTCGAGCGCGCTGTCGCCCGCCACGACGGACGCGGCCTTTTCCGCGTCGCGCTCCAGCAGCGCCTCGACCGCGCGCTCCACCAGCTCTTCGGCCATGCTGGACATCTCCAGCAGGCGGGACTTGAGCTGCGCCAGATCCTCGTGGAAGTGCCGTCCGCCGGTCGTCGAACTCATCCGAATCGCCCGGTGACGTAGGCCTCGGTCCGCTCTTCCCGCGGCGTGGTGAAGAGCTGCTGCGTCGGTCCCACCTCGATCAGCTCGCCCAGGTAAAAGAACGCCGTGGTGTCGGAAACGCGGGCGGCCTGCTGCATGTTGTGCGTCACGATCACGATGGTGTACGTCTCCTTCAGTTCGTAGATCAACTCTTCGATCTTCTGCGTCGCGATCGGGTCCAGCGCGCTCGCCGGCTCGTCCATCAGCAGCACCTCCGGCTGCACGGCCAGCGCGCGGGCGATGCACAGGCGCTGCTGCTGCCCCCCCGAAAGCCCGAGCGCGCTGCGGTCCAGACGGTCCTTGACCTCGTCCCAGAGCGCGGCGCCCCGGAGGGAGCGCTCCACGATCTCGTCCAGCGCTCCCCGCCCGCGGGCGAGGCCGTTCACGCGGGCGCCGTACGCCACGTTGTCGTGGATGGACTTCGGGAACGGGTTGGATTTCTGGAAGACCATTCCCACCCGTTTGCGGAGCTGTACCACGTCCTGGTCCGTGCGGTACACGGAGGCACCCCGGATCAGGATGTCACCCTGGTGGCGCGTGCCGGGGATCAGGTCGTTCATCCGGTTGATGGAGCGCAGAAAGGTCGACTTCCCGCACCCCGAGGGGCCGATCAGGGCGGTGACCCGCCGCTCCTGCAGCGGGAGCGAGATCCCCTTCAGCGCCTGCGTCGAGCCGTACCAGAAGCTGAAATCGCGTGCCTCCACCGCGTTCGCCGGCTCCGGCGCCGCGGAAGGGGCGGACACCCCGGGGGCGGACGGGGTGACGGGCACCGGGTGATCGAGCGATGAAGGGGGGCTATCGGGCACGGTAGGGGCTTCGGATGAGCAAACGCGCTGTGAGGCTGACCGCCAGAACCAGGCCAATCAACACCAGCGATCCGGCCCACGCCTGGCGGTGCCAGTCATCGTAGGGCGAGATGGCGTACTGAAAGATCTGCAGCGGGAGCGCGCCGATGGGCCGATCCAGGCGCGACTCCCAGAACGGGTTGCCGAGCGCCGTGAAGAGCAGCGGCGCGGTTTCGCCGGCGATCCGGGCGAGCGCGACGAGGACCCCGGTGAGG
>JALZKG010000358.1 GCA_030859365.1 Gemmatimonadota bacterium | reverse complement strand
GCCGTGGCCCGAGCCCCGCGACGATAGCCTGGGCGGCGGGAAACCCGCAGGGTGCCACGGTACGGTTCCCGCAGCGCCCCACCGCGTCCGCTCCCCATCCGTACGTGACCTCGATCTCCCTTCCTGCAGCGTTCGAAGAGTTCGTAGCGCTCTGGAACCGGGAGCAGTTCTGGGAATCCCACGAGGCGCTGGAAGCGCCGTGGCGCCGGAGCCGCAGCGTGTTCTTCAAGGGGCTGATCCTGCACGCTAGTGCGCTGGTTCACGCTCAGCGGGGGAACGCCCGTGGCGTGCTGGCGCAGCTCCGCAAGGCGGAGGCGCACCTCGCGCCGTACCGTCCGTTCTATCTGGGGGTCGACGTCAACGCGCTGCTCGCCCACGCGGAGCGATGCCGGGGGGCAATCGGGCCGGACCCGGACCGCGCCCTGCCCGGGTGGGCCGCGCGCATCCCCCCGCTCCGCCTCCGTCCCGAGCCGCACCTGGTTCGAGGGGACGAGATGGAGCTGCGGGACTGGTCGTGACCGGGCACGCCGCGCCCCGCCTCCAGATCCTGGTGGCCGCCCTGCTTTTTTCCACGGGTGGAGCCGCGATCAAGGCGACGGCGCTTTCCTCGTGGCAGACTGCCGGGTTCCGCTCGGGAATCGCCGCGGTGGTGTTCCTTCTTTTCCTCCCCGCGGCGCGGCGGGGGTGGAGCCTGCGGGTGCTCGCGGTGGGCACCGCGTACGCCGCGACGCTGGTGCTCTTCGTCCTGGCGAACCGGCTGACCACCGCGGCAAACACCATCTTCCTCCAGTCCACCGCCCCCCTCTACATCCTGCTGCTCGGCCCCTGGCTGCTGGGGGAGCGGACGCGTGCCCGCGACGCGGCGTTCATGGCGCTGGTGGGCGCGGGGCTGCTGCTCTTCTTCGTGGGTGCGGAGGCGCCGAGCGTCACCGCGCCCGATCCCGCGCGGGGCAACCTGCTCGCCACCGCCAGCGGGGTGTTCTGGGCACTGACGGTGATGGGGCTGCGCTGGCTGGGGAGCCGCGAGGAGAGCGGGGACGCGGCGGTGGCGACGGTGGCGGCCGGAAACGTGATCGCCTTTCTCGCCTGCCTTCCGCTGGCACTCCCGGTGGGGGAGGTGGGCGGCCTGGACTGGGGAATCGTGGTGTACCTCGGCGTTTTCCAGATCGCGCTCGCCTACTGGTTCGTGACCACGGCCATCCGCCACCTGTCGGCGCTGGAAGCGTCGGTGCTGCTGCTGGCGGAGCCGGCGCTGAACCCGATCTGGGCGTGGGCTGTCCACGGCGAGCGGCCGGGGCCGTGGGCGGTGGCGGGCGGGGTGCTGATCCTGGGGACCACCCTCGCGAAGACCTGGTGGGACGGGCGCGCCGACGTGGCGGAGGGGGCCGGGGGAGGCGGGGCGCCGGCGCCGCCGTAGGGCCGACGCTCTTCCCGGAGCGAAGATCTGGCTTCCCCGCGTATCGTCGCTTATTGTTCGGTCTCCCTGATTCCCGCCGCTGAGCGTCATGCCACGCATCTTCGACAACATCGACCTGAAGCTGGCGCCCGCCATCCGGGACACGCTCCACGTTTCCCACCGCGCGGACTTCTGCGTCGGCTACTTCAACCTGCGGGGCTGGAAGCACGTCGACACCCTGATCGATACGTGGCCGGGTGGCGAGGGCGCGCAGTGCCGGCTGCTCGTCGGTATGCAGTCCGCGCCGCAGGAGGAGCTCCGTCACGCGCTGTCGCTGCGAGGCGAGGAAGACGGCGTGGACCAGCAGACGGTGCTGCGCCTCCGCAAGCAGATGGCCGAGCAGTTCCGCGAGCAGCTCACCCTGGGCGCCCCCACCAACCAGGATGAAGCAACCCTGCGGCGCCTCGCCCGGCAGATTCGCGTGGACAAGGTGCGGGTCAGGCTGTTCCTGCGCTACCCGCTGCACGCCAAGCTGTACCTGATGCACCGCGCGGACCCCAACAACCCCACGCTGGGGCTGGTTGGGAGCAGCAATCTGACCCTCGCCGGTCTTTCGCGGCAGGGCGAACTGAACGTGGACGTGCTGGACCACGACGCCTGCGGCAAGCTGCAACGTTGGTTCGACGATCGCTGGAATGACCGCTGGTGCCTGGACATCTCCGAAGAGCTGGCGGAGATCATCGAGGGGAGCTGGGCGCGCGAGGCATTGATCCCGCCGTACCACATCTATCTCAAGATCGCCTACCACCTGTCGCGGGAGGCGCGTAGCGGACTGGCGGAGTTCCGGCTGCCGCGCGAGCTGGAAGCCACGCTGTTCGATTTCCAGAAGGCCGCCGTCAAGATCGCGGCGCACCACCTGCTGAAGCGGCGCGGGGTGCTGATTGGCGACGTGGTGGGCCTCGGAAAGACGCTGATGGCCACCGCGCTCGCCCGCATCTTCCAGGACGACTTTTTCCTGGAAACGCTCATCATCTGCCCCAAAAACCTGGTGCCGATGTGGGAGGACTACGTCGCGCGCTACCGGCTGATCGCGCGCATCGTCCCGCTGAGCCGGGTGGAGAGCGAGCTGCCGGAGCTGCGCCGCTACCGGCTGGTGCTGATCGACGAAAGCCACAACCTCCGCAACCGGGAGGGGAAGCGCTACCGCATTATTCAGGAGTACATCGCGGAAAACGAGAGCCGCTGCATCCTCCTTTCGGCCACGCCATACAACAAGAG
>JALZKG010000342.1 GCA_030859365.1 Gemmatimonadota bacterium | reverse complement strand
GGGTGGCTCCACGTGGAGCCACCCCGATACGTCCGAAGAGCCGCTACTCGCGCGCCGTCATCGCAGCGCCGCCCGCGGCGGCGGCGACCGAAAGACCCATCACGAGCAGTGCGAGCCACGCGGCCCGGGAAAGAGCCTCCTGTGCATCCTCGGCCACCTGCTGGGTCCGCACCCCCAGCGTGTCGACGGTTGCGGAGACCTGCGTCTGGATATTGGCGCTCAGGTTCTCGACGCGGGTCGCCAGCTGCTCCGCCTCCGGACGGCTCATCCCGGAGCGGGCGGTGATCACGTTGATCATCGCTTCGCGGTCCACGCGGCCGGCGGTCCTCGCGACCTCCGCTTGAATGTCGCGGGCCAGCGCCTCGTTACTCGCGCCGGTGGTGGCGGTGCCGCGCACGTCCTGCACCTGGCCTTCGATCGCCTCCGGCTGCAGCGCCGGGTCTCCCGTCTGCTGCAGCGTGGTTTCCACCTCGCGCTGGATGGTCCCGAGGTCCAGCTGCCCAGCCTGCCCCACCGCCGCCGCGCCGATGGTGCCGACGGTGCTTACCGCCGCGCCGGCGGTAGCCGCCGCGGTGCGGCTCACCACGCCGAAGGCGGTGCCGAGCAGGGTGGATACGCCGCTGGAGATCAGCCATACAGCCAGCAGGGTGGAAAGCCCCCACATCACCACTCCGTGCAGAGCGCCGTCCCCCCGGGTCAGCACGCCGGCAAGGCGCCCCGTGGTCATTCCGGCGATGAACAGCGTGACGATGGCGGTGATCGCGGCCCAGATCGCCGCGCCCCGTCCGAGGTCCGCAACCGGGTCGCCCGGGTTCCACCCGAGGAAGCCGAGGCCGATGCCGAGCAGCGACAGCGCGATCTGAAGCACGGTCGCGACCACGAGACCCGCGAAAATCGCTCCCCAGCTCAGACGAAATCCGGTCTGCTCGACAAGCACGTCACGTCCTCTTCCTTCGCGTGTCACTTCGATGTCGGCCATTGGCTTTCCCCCGGCTGTGGTCTGAAGATGAACTGCATCAGGGCGCCGTTACGCAAATTTGCAACCAAACGGGGGTGAAATCTCGAACGCGCCGCCTACTCGCCCAGTTCCACCCAGATCACGTCTTCCTCCACCCGGGTGGCGAACACCGCGATCGGCCGCGTCGCGGGGAGGCAGAGCGCGGCGCCGGTGCGGACGTCGAACTGCGCCCCGTGCCATTCGCAGGTGATGGTGCAGTCGTCCGTGTCCAGCTCCCCGTTGGAAAGGGGAAAGTCACGGTGCGAGCAGTTGTCGGCGAAGGCGTACACCGCGTCGGCCACCCGGGCGAGGCAGACGCGCACGCCCTCGGCTTCCACGCCGAGCACCTCGCCGTCGGGAAGCTCGGCGAGCGCGGCGACCCTGATCCATCCCGCCATCAGGCCAAGCCCGCCATCAGGCCCAGCCCGCCATCAGGGCTGCCGCGGCGCGAGCTTGGCCTCCACCGCGCGCACCAGCTCGCGCTTGACCTCGTCGAGCGCGGGCGGGAGCTGGTCCAGCACCTCGCCGAAGAAGCCGAAAATCACCAGCCGGACCGCTTCCGTCCTGTGGATGCCACGGCTCAGGAGGTAGAAGAGCTCCTCCTCGTCCAGCTGCCCCACGGTCGCGGCGTGCGAGCAGCGCACGTCGTCGGCCTGGATCTCCAGGTTGGGGAGGGAGTCGGCGCGCGCCTGGTCCGAAAGGATCAGGTTTCGATTCGTCTGATAGGCGTCGGTGCGCTGCGCCTTCGGATGCACGCGGATCAGCCCGCGGAAGACGGAGCGGCCCTGGTCGGTGAGCGCCCCCTTGAAGAGCAGGTTGCTCGACGCGTGCGGGGAGCGGTGGTCCTGCAGCGTCTGGTGGTCGAAGTGCTGCGTCCCCTCGGCGATGTACAGGCCGAGCATGTCCACGTGGCTGCCCGGCTTTTCCAGCGAGCAGCGGATGTCGGCGCGCGTCAGCTCGCCGCCGAGCGCCACGCTCAGCGTGGTGATGCGGGCGTCGCGACCGGCGATCAGACGGTCGGTGGATAGGTGCATCACGCCCTTCCCCCAGCGCTGCACGGCGACGTAGTTGACGCCCGCGCCGTCGTCCGCGAACACCTCCGCGGCGCCCACGGAAAGCGTCTGTGACGCGAAATCAGGCGAGGCGAGCTCGTCCACCAGCGTCACCTCGGCGCCGTCTTCGGCGACGATCAGGGTGCGCGGAAAGACCGAGCTGTCGGAGCGGGAAAGCCAGCGGCGGGAGCGGAGCGGGTGCGGTACGCGCACTCCCTTCGGCACGTAAAGGAAGAGCCCTCCGGTCCAGAAAGCGCCGTTCAGGGCCGCGAACTTTCCCTCCTCCGGGGTGACCGCGGTCCCGAGGTAGCGCTGCACCAGCTCCGGGTGCTCGCGGGCGGCCTGCTCCAGACTCCCGAAGATCACCCCCGCCGGCAGCTCGGGGGTCTCCTGCATCGCCAGCGAGCCGTCCAGGTACACCAGGCTGCCGGAGCTCTCGGCTTCCACGCTCGCGATCGCGGCCGCGAGGGCGGAGGGCAGCTCGGCCAACCCGGAGACCGGCGCCACGTCGTCGGCGAAGGCGAAGCGGTCGAGCTTCAGTAGCCGGCCGATGTCGGTGTAGCGCCACTCCTCCGCCCGGATGGTGGGGGTGGGGGTTTCACCGAACACGTCGTGCGCGCGCAGGCGCTGCGCCCGCAGCCACTCCGGGTCACCCTTGCGGGTGGCGAGGATCTCCACCTGGTCGCGCGTGAAGATGCCGACGTCCTCTGCGATCGCGGTGCTTTCAGCCACTGGCGTTTTCTCCCTGGTTCAAATGAAAAGCGGGGGCGGGGTTTTCCCCGCCCCCGCGCCCGTCCGTGTCGGGCCGCTCTGCTCGGCCTCAGCCGACGGAGCCCTCCATCTCCAGCTCGATCAGGCGGTTCAGCTCCACCGCGTACTCCAGCGGCAGCTCCTTGGCGATCGGCTCGATGAAGCCGCGCACCACCATGGTGGCCGCTTCGTCCTCGCTGAGGCCGCGGCTCATAAGATAGAAGAGCTGCTCGTCGCCGATCTTGGAGACGGTGGCCTCGTGGCCGATCTCGGCGCGGTTCTCCTCGATCTCGATGTACGGGTAGGTGTCGGTCCGCGCCTGCTCGTCCAGCAGCAGCGCGTCGCACTCCACGTTGCTCCGGACGTGGTGCGCGCCCTTCTCCACCTTGAGGAGCCCGCGGTACGAGCTGCGGCCGGTGCCCTTGGAGATCGACTTGGAAACGATGCGGCTGCTGGTGTGCGGCGCCATGTGGATCACCTTGCCGCCGGCGTCCTGGTGCTGGCCGTTCCCCGCGTACGCGATGGAAAGGATCTCGCCTCGGGCGCCCTCCCCCATCAGGTAGCAGCTCGGGTACTTCATGGTCAGCTTGGAGCCCAGGTTGCCGTCGACCCACTCCATGGTGCCGTTGCGCCCCACCCTGGCGCGCTGCGTCACCAGGTTGTAGACGTTGTGGCTCCAGTTCTGGATGGTGGTGTAGCGGCAGCGGGCATTGTCCTTGACGATGATCTCGATCACACCGGAGTGGAACGAGTCGCGGGCGTAGGTGGGAGCGGTGCACCCCTCGATGTACTGCACCTGGGCGCCCTCTTCCACGATGATGAGGGTGCGCTCGAACTGACCCATGCTTTCCGCGTTGATGCGGAAGTACGCCTGCAGCGGCATGTCCAGCTTCACCCCCTTTGGGATGTACACGAAGGAGCCGCCCGACCACACCGCGGAGTTGACCGCCGCGAACAGGTTGTCCTGCGTGGGAACCACGGTGCCGAAGTGCTCGCGCACGAGGTCCTCGTGCTCGCGCAGCCCGTCGTCCATCCCCTTGAAGATCACCCCCTGCTTCGACCACTCCTCCTTGAGCGAGTGGTACACCACCTCGGACTCGTACTGCGCCCCGGCGCCCGCGAGGATGCGGCGCTCCTGGTCCGGAATGCCGAGCCGCTCGAAGGTGTTCTTGATGTCCTCCGGGACCTCGTCCCAGGTGCGGCCCACCCGCTCCGAGGGGCGGATGTAGAAGTAGATGTCGTCGAAGTTGAGCCCCGACAGGTCCCCGCCCCAGGTGGGCCAGGGCCGCTTCTGGTAGTGCTTGAACGCCTTGAGGCGGTACTTCAGCATCCACTCCGGCTCGTCCTTCTGCCGGGAGATCTCGCGCACGATGTCCTCGTCCAGCCCCTGGCGGGACTTGAAGACGTGCTTCTCCGGGTCGCGGAACCCGTACTTGTATTCGTCGAGCCCCAGCTGGGCTACGGCGTCGTTTTCTGGCATCGAAACTCCTCCTGTATCTGTGGGGCCGTGGACGCGTTATGCCGCCCCGACCGTTTCTCCGTCGCGGATCCAGTCGTACCCCCGCTCCTCCAGCTCCAGCGCCAGCTCCGGACCCCCGGAGCGGATGATGCGCCCGGCCGACATCACGTGGACGCGGTCCGGCTTGATGTAGTTGAGCATGCGCTGGTAATGCGTGATCAGCAGCACCGTCATCTCGGGGTGCTGGTTCTTGATCAGGTTGATCCCGGCGGTCACCACCTTGAGCGCGTCGATGTCGAGGCCGGAGTCTGTCTCGTCCATGATCGCGAGCTCGGGTTCCAGCATGGCGAGCTGCAGGATCTCGTTGCGCTTCTTTTCGCCGCCGGAGAAGCCGTCGTTCACGCTGCGCGTGGCGAAGACGGGGTCCATCTCCAGCATTCCCATCCGCTCCTCCAGCTCCTCCTGGAAGTCGAAGATGTCCACTTCCTCGCCGCGCTTGGCGTTCAGCGCGGTGCGCATGAAGTTGGCGACGCTGACGCCGGGGATCTCCACCGGGTACTGGAAGGCCAGAAAGATCCCGGCGCGGGCGCGCTCATCCGGCTCCATGTCCAGCACGCTGGCGCCACGGAAGAGGATGTCGCCGTCCGTCACCTCGTAGGCCGGGTGCCCGGAGATCACCTTGGAAAGGGTACTCTTGCCGGAGCCGTTGGGGCCCATGATGGCGTGGATCTCCCCGGCGTTCATCTCCAGGTCCACGCCGCGCAGGATCTCGGTGCCGTCCTCGGCGATCTCGGCGTGCAGGTTGGTGATCTTCAGCAGCGGCTCGGCCATGTTCGTCCCTTATCGAGAATGATTCTCCGTAACCGCGGAAAGGTACGGGCCCGGCAGCTCCGCGTCAAGGCGAATCCGGGCGCCCGCGGGAGCCGGGCGGCGGATGCAAGACCCGTGCGGAAGGCGGGGCAGCGGCGTGGCGCGGGAGTTGCTCGAAGCGGGGTTGCGGCCCCGCGAACCCCGGCCCCGGACACCCTGTGACAACAGCCTACCCATCCTCCGGCTCCGCGCCGCGCACCATCCTGGTACTGGGGGGCGGCGGGATGAAGGGAATGGCGCACGTGGGGGTGTGGAAGGCGCTGGAGGAAGCGGGCGTCCGGCCGGACGCCATCGTTGGCACCAGCATCGGGGCGCTGATCGGCGCCTGCCTGGCGGGCGGGCTCGGCTGGCGCGGGCTGGCGGAGCTGGCGCTCAGCCTCACCAAGGACGACATCGTTAAGATCAACCGGCGCGCCATGTGGCTGGGCGGGGTGCGCGAGCAGTCCGTCTTCGAGGGGGACCACTTCCGGCGCCACATCGCCCAAGTGCTCCCGGTGGAGGATTGGGGGGAGCTGAGCATCCCCTTCCGCATGAACACGGTGTCGCTCGTCACGGGCACGGAGGTCTGGTTCGGCGACGGCGTGCGCCACGACGTCCCGGTCCCGGACGCGGTGTACGCGTCGTGCGCCCTGCCCATCTACTTTCCTCCGCTGCACACCGAGGGGGACGACTACCTGGTGGATGGCGGCGTGCTGGACGTTTTTCCCGTCCGCCAGGCGGCCGCGTGGGGGGCGGAGCGGATCATCGCGGTGGACGTGGGGAGCGAGATGCTACCCCCGGCCGAGGGGCACTTCGACCGGGGGATGATCGCCATCCACGACCGGGTGCTGAACCTGAACCTGAAGGAGCAGCGCAGCCGCTGCCTGGACGGGTGGGACGGGCCGCCGCTTCTCTACATCCGTCCCCACGTGGGGCATCTGGGGGGGTGGGATTTCGAGCGGACGCAGTACTTCCTGGAGGAGGGATACCGCGCAGCGCGGCAGGCGCTGGAGACGGAGGGAGCGTGGGACACGCCGGTGTCCACCCTGCGCGCGGCGATGGGGTGAGAATCGCGCTGGTGGGCGCGGCCCTGCTGCTGACGGGCGCCTGCCGCTCCGACGTGGTGGTGCGCGGCACCCTCGCGGAGGGCGGAGCGGCCACCGCATCCGGGTGGGTGAGCAGCGGCGAGCGGCGGGCGCCGATCCGGGATGGTGCCTTCGAGC
>JALZKG010000334.1 GCA_030859365.1 Gemmatimonadota bacterium | reverse complement strand
GCGGCGAGCAGCAGCAGGCGCGCGGCGCGGCGCGGCGCGGCGGAGTGGTGCAGGGGTACGATCACGATCCCTCGGGGTTGCGCGGCGATGAATAACGTCCGGCCGCCCTGCCATACGGGAGGGGGCGGAGAAAGGTTTCAGCCGGTCGCGGCGGCGATCCCGGCCATGACAAGCAGGTACACCCCGGCCAGCATCGCCGTTGTACGGCCCCGGGGCGGAGCGGATGCGGTCAGCCGGGGAGTGCCGCCAGTCCCAGCGCCGCCAGGAGGTAGACGCCAACCAGCACGCCAATCGGGCGCCACGGGGAGGCGCCGTGCAGGACGGCGGCGCCGAGCCCCGCGACCGCGAGCCCCCACACCGTGAAGGGGTCCACCGTGTCGAGCAGGCGGAAGGCGGGGATGTAGGTGGGGAGCAGGAGGAGGAACAGCCCCCCCACGGCCGGGATCAGCAGTGCGTGGGAGGCGACGGCCATGTGATGACGAAACCGCGGATCGCCACGGGGCAGGTAGCGCCCCAGCAGGGCCAGCACTCCCGCGAGGCCGAGCACGATCATCGGCTGCATCGCTGCGGCGCTGAACATCTGCAGGATGCGCCCCCAGAAGACGACCGTGGGCGCATCCGAGGTGACCTGCACCGGGCGGCCGAGGCGGTCCACGGGATCGCGCACCCGCTCCAGCAGGTACTCTTCGGGGGTGAAGGCAGCGGCGATCACTGCGGCGAGAGTCACAAGGACGAGTGCACCGAACCACACCGGCCGGGCCCGAAGCTCGTACAGAACGCGGTGCGGAGCGACAAAGATCCCACCCACCCGCTGCCCGAGGGAGCTGGAGGATGAGGAGGGAGGCGGCGGATGTCGCGTGGGGGATGACACGGGGCGCGAGTATAGCGCGGGGAGATCGGGCGGACAACCCGGCGGCCCCGGGGGTCAGCTCGGGGCCGCCGTGCGCACCGCGACGTAGGTCGTGACCCAGCGCCCCCCGGACAGCCGGCAGATCTCCACCCGTAGGACCCGGTTCAGCGCGTCGAGCCAGACGTGCCGCTCTTCGCCCGGTTGGAGCTGGACCAGGAGGCGGTAGGCGTCGACGCCCTGTCCCCCGATCTGCACCCGCTCCTCGCCCCGGTTCTGCACCCGCGCCACGACCTGCCGGTTTTCCCGCGGGATCAGCACCGGAACCTCGCCGTCGCGCAGCCGCTGGCCGAGGAAGAAGTAATGGTGGGCGACCCCGTCCTCGAGCACCACGGCGCCACTGCTCGCGACGTACTCGCGCAACTGCTCCCCGGTGGTGGTGACGATGCGGGCGCTGAACCGCCCCTCGCCCACGCGACCGACGATGCGCTGGGGGGCGCTGCCACCCACCTCCACCTGGTAGGAGACGGGGTGCGCACCCAGCCCCGATCCGCGCAGCCGGGGGGTGAGGTCGAGCGCGCCATCCGGGAGCCGGAGGCGAACCCGACCGGTCGCGATCGTCTCCGCTCCGCTTCCGCTTCCGCTCTGGCGGATCGAGAACTCCTCCGTCCCCGCGGGACGTCCATCGACGGATACCTCGAACGTCCCCTCATCGAGGGGCGCCTGCGCCTGCAGCCGTGGTGCGCCCGCGGCGATCGCGAGCAGGAGGGGGAGAGCGCTGCGGAGAATCGGATGGATTGCCATGGTGCATTCGGCGCGGCCGGGGATGCGGATACCGGGTCTGCTACCCCTCACCCGGCTCAGGGTCCCGCCCGCTCTAGTCGTCGATCGGCTGAGCCGGGGGGGAGATGAACACCTTGTGGCGGATCTTCTCCCGTATGTGGCGGTACATCCGTTCTCCCTTCTCGGCGCTGGCGCGGCTCGGAAAGCCCACCAGGCCGGGGCTCCCCTCCGGGAGGGCGGCCAGGCGGCCGTCGCGCGCCAGGCGCCGCCCGATAGCGGGGAGCGAGAAGTCCTCCGCCGCCTCCATACGCACCAGCGCCGGGTGCAGGTGCAGCAGCAGCGAGGTCAGGATCTCGCCGCCGTGTTGCGCGCCGTGCGGACCGTCGAGAAATTCCGACAGGTTGACCGTCAACGGCTCCACCACCCGGACCCGTGCCCCTTCCGCCGAAGCGGCGGCCACCGATTCGACGTGCGGATCGTGCGCTTCCCCGCTGATCACGATGAACTCCTGAAACCCCTGCGTCCGCCAGACCGCCAGCAGTTCGTTGAGCGCGCGGTGCAGCGTCTTGCTGCGCAGCGTCGCCGCCCCCGCCATGGCGCGGGGCGTGGGAAGGTTGACCCCGTAGTGCAGGGTGGGTGCGCGCAGCACTCCGAACTCCTCCGAAAGGTCCCGGGCGAGCGCCTCGGCGAGCCGCGTTCCCGCGCCGATCGGGAGGTGCGGACCGTGCTGGTCGCACGTTCCCACCGGAAGGATCAGCCGGGTGTCGCGCTCCAGGTGGCGGGCGACCTCCGTCCATGGCAACGCATCGAGGGCGAGTGAGCGTACGTCAGAGGACATCGGCACAGGGTGGGAG
>JALZKG010000484.1 GCA_030859365.1 Gemmatimonadota bacterium | reverse complement strand
GGGTCCGCTCCAGCAACTCGCCGGCCATCATCTCCCCGGACTCGATGACGTGGCGCACCAGCTGGGCCACGCTGCGCGCGCCGGGCTCGGGCCGGAAGTCCCAGTCGTCAGCGGGGAGGTTCTCGGTCTCGGCAATCACTCCGCGGCGGGTGTAGCCCCACGCCTCCAGCGCCTCTTCCAGCAGGCGCTCGCCGCTCGGAAGTAACCTCCCCGCGAGCAGCTTGCTCACGACGCCGCCGGCGTTTCGCACCCCTGCTGCCGGCGCGTGTCGACGATCTGGATGATCCGCCACCCCGCCGGCGCGCGAAAGAGCTGAAAGGCGTTGACGCCGCAGTGGCTGAGGCGCTCGCCCACGAAGAAGGCGTAGTTCATCCATGCGGCCGCCAGGTTGTCGTCCACGCGGACCTCGGTGTTCCAGATGCGTTCGTCGTACACCTCGTCGTGCGGGCGGGCGATGCCGGCGAGGAACCGGTCGATCGGCACGCTCTGCACCACGGGCGCCCCATCGCGGATGCCGGTGGTTTGCAGGCGCGCGCTGGGGTGAAAGGTCGAGCGCATCACCGTCGTATCCGCGGCGCGCATTCCGTCGAAGAGGCGGGTGATCGTCGCCATCACCGCCTGCTGATCGGCCGACATCGGCGCGGACGCGGTAGCAGCCGACTGCGGCATGGGGGAAGCGGCGGGACCGGCCATCGGCGAGGCGGTCGCGCAGGCGGAAAGCAGGAGCAGCGCGGATAGGAGGGTGGCTCTCATGGCGGGGCGACGTCGAGGTTCAGGGATTGGCGTCCGGGGAATAATGGACGGGCGACGATCGCGGCCGCAAGAGCGACGGGAGCCGCCGGATCGCGAACAGGGTTCCGGATCGGAAAATGTTTGCTGCCCGCAGGACGGTGGAGGCCCTCCGGCTCGCCGCCGGAAGGTAGGCGCCAAGACGCGGCGCCGCTTCCGCTTGGGCGATCCGCCGCGGGTGCGGACGATCGCTGGGAACGTGCCTTGCCCGTTCTTCTCCGATGCGCCCGAAGCAGCGAGTGCCGTCGGCGGCGTTGCCGTCGCGGTGGCGGATCCTCAGTCGGAAGAGCCCATGATCGACACAATCCTTCGCTGGCTGGTGCAGTGGAAGGCGAGGCGCAGGGCGGCTCAGATCATCGTCTTCGATGGGGGCGCGGAGATCGACCGGGCGCGCTCCTTCGCCCGGGGCGCGGTCACCGGCATCGTGCTGTCCTTCACGGTCGTCGCCCTGTCCGCGCCGAGCCCGGCGGATCCGACGCTGGTCGGGGAGCTGGACCACAAGGAGTCGCTGATCCAGGAATCGCGCGAACGGGCAGACCAGGCCGTCGCTCTCGCCCAGAGCTGCCTGAACACTGCGGCGGGAATGCAGCGCACCGTGGAATCGTACCAGCAGCTGCTCCGCAGGCGATAGGAGTCACCTCTCCACCCGCGCCACCAGGCGCGTCACCTGCTACCGTTTCGGGATCGGTCGGGCCATCACGCCCTCCGCGCGACGCGAGGGCGCGGGTGAGCACGAACGCGCCGAGTACGCGAACCGCCTGGCGGGCGCCGATAGGTGAGAGCAAGGGACCCCTACGGAGCAGCGGAAACAAAAACTGCAGGGGGTAGTGGAGCTTACGATGGATCGGGGAGCGGACGGCTAGTCCTTTTGATACCGCGCGGTGTCTCCGGCAACGGTAAACGTGCCGCTGTTGCTTGCCGAGTCTGTCTGAACGGCTCCCGACGTGGAAGTAAATCGCCCATCGATGGTTTCGGCAAACGATCTGTCGCTCCGCAAGGTGAGAGTGCCGCTCATGACGTCCCCTCTGATCACTGGATGCGCAGCCCCAGTCCGAAGGACGTGATCCCGAGCGCCTCTCCCCGGAAGCTGGGCAGTACCGAATGCCGCAGTGATGCGACCACAGCCGTGTGCATCCATGGAGGTGTGGAAGCATCCACACGGCCCTGCAAGCCGAGGGTTCCGCCTCCTTCGAGATTCTGGTAGTACATGGGCCCCGCCAGGATGCGCGCCGATGCGGTCCGGGCAGAGCCACGCTGCATCCCCAGGAGCGCACCTCCCGAGATGAGCGCCGGAAACTCCGGAGCGCACTCTCCGCCCGGACCGATGATCAGGCACTCCAGACTGCTGGTGACGGGGCTCTGCACGCCCAGGGTGAGCCCTCCGATCAGCGTGCCTGCGAAGGTGTCGCGGAGCCGATACCCGAGTACCACGTCAATCGCTGCTCCGCCGCGGTTCACGTATGTGCCGCCATGGCCTACCCTGAACCCGAAGCTCGCCTCGGTGGATACGGGAAAGTGGTACTGAGCGGCAGCCTGGCTTGTCAGCACGGAACTGGATGCGAAGGCGAGGCATACCACAAATAAACGGTGTGTCATCGTGAAACCCCCGAGAAGAGGAGAACAGGAAACGAACGCGCAAACCCATTTTGGAAGCTCGACCCTGATAATCGGGGGAGCGATGCGCCCTGCTCAAGAAACGGGTCACCCCCCTCGTTTGTGACACGAAAGATCTGCTACGCTTCGCGGGGCCGACACTCCCTCACGCCATTCCGGGGCGACGTACGGGTAACCGAGGCCGCAGGCTGCCGCCTCAGGCCATCCGCAGCCAGCGCCCGAGCTCGGCCAGCGTCGGCCGTTTGCCGGTCGCGAGGATGCCGATCCGGTAGATCTTCCCCGCCAGCCAGGCCACCAGCGCCAGCGCGACCAGCAGCAGCGCCAGCGACGCGGCGATCTGAAGCGGCGGGATCGGTGCCGAGGCCATCCGCATCGGCATCGCGACCGGGGCGGTCAGCGGAAAGAGGCCGAGGGCGGTGGCGGTCGATCCGAGTGGTTCGCTGGTGAGCGGCACCAGGAAGACGAGCGGCAGAAAGAGCGGGACCATCAGCAGCATCTGAAAGGATTGCGCCTCCTGATCGCAGGTAACGGCCGCACCCAGTGCGGCGAAGAGCGCCGCGAAGAGGAGAAAGCCGATCACGAAGAACGCGATCAGCAGAATCGCGGTTCCCGGCTCGATCGCCATGGCGCGGATCGCCTCTGGGGGGATCCCCACGCGCTCCGCGATCCACGCGGGCTGCGTGAGCAGGAGCACGATCAGTCCGCTCCAGACCAGCACCTGGATGATCGCCGCCGAGGCCACCCCCAGGATCTTGCCCGCCATCAGGTGCGTGGCCTTCATGGAGCTGACGAGCACCTCCGCGATGCGGTTGGTCTTTTCTTCCAACACGCTCCGCAGCACGCTCATGCCGTGGATGGCGACCATCAGGTAGATCGCGAAGGCCAGGATGTAGGCGACGAAGAAGGTGGACTGCGCATCCCCCCGCTCCTCGCCCCCTGCGGTGATCCGGGCGTTGTCCACCTCGACCCGGCGGATGAGCGAGGCGACCTCGCCCCCGTCGAGCCCCGCCTGTCGGAGCCGCTCCGCCTGCACCGCCTCGGACGCGGCCGAGCGCAGTTCGCGCAGCATCCCCGGGCTGGCGATGGTGCCGGAGCGGTAGCGGAGCTCGTTGCTTTCCAGGACGTCGCTCGGAATCACCACGAAGCCGTCGATCTGCTCCGCCTGCACGCGCGCGATCAGCTCCGCCCGCACTCGCTCCAGCGGGCCGGCGACGGTCTCCACCCGGTAACGGTTGCTCTTTTCATCCTCGGGCGGCGCGCCGAGCACGGCGGCGAAGCGGGCGGCGATGCCGGCCGGCGCCTCGTCGACGACGACGACCATTCGCTCCTCGCCCCCATCGAAGAGGCTGGGGAGGATCATGACGGCCGCGGTGAAGAGCGGGAAGAGGAGGGTCCCCAGGACAAAGGCGCGTGTCTGGACCCGCTCGCGGAACTCGCGCTTGAAAACCAGCAGCAGCTCAGACATGGGCGGGCTCCAGGCGGCGCTCGGGCCGGGC
>JALZKG010000331.1 GCA_030859365.1 Gemmatimonadota bacterium | reverse complement strand
GGATCCCCCCGTGAACGGAGATCTCCACGGTATCCTCCCCGGTGTAGCTGGCGGGACCCGGAAAAACACTCACCAGAGCGCGGTCCAGGAGTTCGCCGCTCTGCGGGTGGCGGAGGGGAAGGAGAGTCTGAACGCGGGGGGCGGGGATCTCCCGCCGGGAGGGTACGACGCGGCGGAGAATCGGGAAGGCCGCGGCACCGGAGACCCGCAGCAGCGCCACGGCGCCACGGCCAGGCGCGGTGGCGACGGCGGCGATGGTATCGGAAAAGAGCTGAGATTTCATGAGGAAGAGAATAGAACGCAGGAGCGGCAAAGGACAAGGCTGGGTCCCGCCTCGGCATAGCCGTCGAGGCGGAATGTTTTCACCGCCCCCTTGACACCGAACACAAACCGAAGTATCTTTCCCGAAGAAGCGCCGAACCTGTAGTACGACAACTCGCACATCGGCCGGCAAAGGCCCCGCTCAGCATAGCGACTGAGACGGGGCCTTTTTGCGTTTGTACCCCGGGAGAAAGGAGGAGATGAGCATCACAAGGAGCCCGCGGTGGCCGCACCCGCGCACGGAAAGCAGGAAGCTCGATCAGGCATGTAACCCCAACACCTGTGAGGAAACCATCATGAGATCCACCATCACACACTGGCTGTTCGTAGCGGCCATGGCGACGCTCGCCCTCTTTGCCGCACCGCCCTCCGCCGTGGCGCAGGTGGGGTGCACCACCGTGGAGCCCCCCTGTCCGGACGATCCTCCTTCCGTAACCATCACCCCTTCCGGCGGCACCTACACGAGCGCCGGCCTCCAGGTGACCGTCGACTGGGCGGACGACCGGGGGCTCGACGCCGGCAGCCGCCGCATCACGCTCAACGGCAGCGACGTGACGGGCGCGTTCAGCTGGTCCACGTACTCCAGCACGGCGCGGTCCGTGGGCACCGTCACCCTCGCCTCCGGTGGCAACACGCTCACCGCGTCCATCCGCGACAACGCGGGGCAGCAGGGCTCGGCGAGCGCCAGCTACACCTACAACCCGCCCCCGCCGCCGGAGCCTTATGCCGTGCCCCAGGTCAGCCTTGCCCCGCACCACAGCGGCTTCCGCGACGTGGCTCGGGGCAGCGCGACGGCTTTCTACACCACCCCCGCCCACGTGAGCGTGGACCAGGCGAGGAACGTGGGGCTCTTCTACAGCAGTGCCCAGGCCGCTCCGCGGGGGCTGGTGCAGGTGGACGCCTACGACAACTCCAGCAACGCGCCGAGCAAGATGTCGATCCGGCTGCGGCACCTGGACGGCAGCGGGGTGACCTTCACCGACGGGAGCCAGGAGATCTTCTACTCCGCCGCCAGCGGCGGGAACCGTCTGGCCGCGCAGTTCGACGCCAGCGGACTGGTGCCGCGCGCCTGGAGCTTCGACGTGATCGTGCGCACCTGGTGGGGCGACGGGACCACGAGGGAAGCGCCCGCGGTACGGGTGCGCGTACCGATCGTTAACGAGCGCGACAGCCGCTTCGGGGTGGGGTGGAGCCTGGCGGGAGCGCAGCGTCTGTATGATCAGGGCGACGGCGTCTACATCACCGGGGGCGACGGCACCGGGGTGTGGTTCGCCAGGAGCGGCTCCCTGTACGTCCGACCCGAAGGCGAGTTCAGCGAGGTCACCTTCGACGGCACCTACTTCCACCGCAGGTACCCCGACGGCACGGACGTGGCCTTCCATGCCGACGGACGGATCTCGCATGGGGTGGACCGCTTCGGAAACCGGCAGAACTACAACTACTACACCGGCACGTGCGGCTACTGCGCGGTGGGGGAGCTGGCGAGCATCACCGATCCGATCGGGCAGGGGATCAGCTTCGGGTACACCGGCGGCAAGGTCACGGACATCCAGACGCACGGGCGCTTCAGCATCCCGGAGCGCGACGCGGCGGGCAATCTGGTGGGGATCCGGGACCCCGACGGCTCCTACGCCTTCCGGGGCAGCTACGACGGCGCGCACCGGCTGAAGACGCGCACGGACCGCCGGGGGAGCACCGGAGGGTACGCGTACGATACGTTCGGCACGGTGAGTGCCGACACCCTGCCCGTCATCAAGATCGGCGGCAGCGACACCCGTCCGGTGGTACGCACCCTCTCCTGGGAGGCGGCGCTGCTCCCGGAGCCGGGCACGGGGAGCAGCACCAGCCCGGCGACTCGACGCATTCCGGAGAACGTGCGCGCCGAGGTCACCGATCCGCGGGGGCACACCACCCGGCTGGCGCTGGACCGCTACGGGCTCCCCACCCGCGTCGAGGCGCCGCTGGGGCACACCACCGTGATCCTGCGCAACGTCCACGGACTGCCGGATCGCGTGACCCAGCCCACCGGGGCGAGCACCAGCTACGCCTGGACTCCCCACGGGCAGGTGCGGAGCATCACCCAGTCGGAGACGGAACAGAGTGTCCGCATCGAGTACGGACGCTCCGACTACCCGGCGCTCCCCACCCGCGTCTCCCGGGGGGACGCGGACGTGTACTACACCTACGGCACTCGGGGCGAGCTGCTCTGGAGCCGCGTGGGGAGCGACACCACCCGGTACGGCGATTACAACCGCGGCCGCCCGGGCACCATCACCGATCCCGAGGGGCACCGCACCACCTATGCGTTTCAAACCGGCGGCTTCCACAACACCGCCTCGGTCACCTCCACCGACGCCAACGGGAGCAGCCGCACCACGAGCTTCGGGTACGACGGCTTCGGGCGCGACACCGTGGTCACCGATCCCCTGGGGAAGAGCGCCCGCACCGCCTACGACGTGCTGGGCCGTCCCACCCGCACCACGGACCCTCGGGGAGGGGCGACGACGTACAGCTACAGCGGCGACTTCCTGTACCGGGTGAGCGACGCGGCGGGCAAGCTCTTCCAGTTCAACCACAACGCACTGGGCTGGCTCGACTCCGAGGTGGACCCCCAGGGGCGGACTCTTCAGTACCGCTACGACGCCGGTGGCAACCTGAGCGGGACCACCAACCGCAGAGGCCAGGCGGTCTCCTTCACCCACGACGCGCTCGGCCGCACGAGCAGCCGTACGGCCGACGGCGCCACCACCACCTACGCCTACGACAACCCCGCGGGGCTCTGGGTGGCGGCCGGCAACGGGGAGAGCACCGACACGATCCGCTTCGACGCGCGGGGGCGGACCACGGCCGAGGTCTCCGTGATGGGAGGCCAGCGCTTCGAGCTGAAGTCCAGCTACCTCAAGGAGGGACCGCGGAGCAAGGTGGAACTCCTGTCCCCCTGGGCGCGCTCGGTGAGCTACAGCTATGATGCATCGCTGCGACTCCAGTCGCTGGGCGATCCGGCGGGCGGCACCACCACGATCGCCCACGACGATGACGGGCTCCCCACGCGCATCACCCTCCCCTCGGGGCTCCAGCAGTCCTTCGGCTACACGCCCGGCCACCTGCCGAGCCAGATACGCTGGAGCGGTGGGTTGGACGGCGCGCTGGGCGCGCTGTATGGCTACGACAAAGCGGACCGCGTCCTCTCCCGGAGCAACGTATCCGGGGACCGGACGCGCGACCTGCGCTACGACGCGCGCGGGCAGCTCACCGAGTACGCGGACTCCATGGAGATGCAGGGGGAGATGATCTGCCCCGATCCCTACGATCTCTCCAGCTGCTACATGGAAACCTACTGGGAGCCCATGGGCGGAGCGGCCTACGGTTACGACGCGGTGGGCAACCGCACCGACTCGGGCGCCACGCTGGAGCCCTCCAGCAACCGCTACGCCACCTTCGGCGGCTACACCCTGGTCCACGACGCGGATGGCAACGTGACGCGCAAGCACACCGCCACCTGGGACCAGCAGTACCAGTGGAACAGCCTGGGGCAGCTGAGCGCGGTCTACACCACCGGGGTGGGGTGGATCACCTACGGCTACAACGGCTTCGGCGAGCGGGTGCGGAGGACGGACCCCAACGGCAGCGTGTACCGCTACCTCTACGACGGCGACGATCTGGTGATGGAGCTGGACGGGGCGGGCAACCCCATCCGGGAGTTCACCCACTACCCCGGCGTGGACCGGCCGCACAGCATGCGGCAGTGGGCAGGGGGAGCGGGGGGCACGATGTACTACTACGCCACCGAGCCGCCCGGGCAGGTGAGCGCCCTCCTCCGCGCGAGCGGCGGTCTCGCCAACGAATTGAACCGCCCCGGCTTTTCCGGAGAGCTCGTTAGTTGGGTGCCTCCACCCACAGATCCCCTTCTTCCACCGTGCCGAGCACCTCCCCCCGCAGGGAGCGCTCCTGCGCATCGCCATCCTCCGCACAGAAGACATCCGTGACCAGTCCCAGCTGTGGCTCCAGCACCATCAGCGCTTTGCCCGGCAGCGGGGCCGCCGTGCTTCCCCCTCGTCTCCTGCAGGCGGTGCTCGGTGGAGGCCAGAGCATTGCCATCGAGGATCTTAACCCGATATCCCTCCAGCGGCGGGCTGCACTCGCCGCCGAGGAAGCGGATCACCTCGGTCATCTCTCCCGCGGTGTGCCGCACCAGCGCCTGGCTGACCTTCGGCTCCACGCCGTTCAGCTCGGCATAGAGCGCGCCAACGGAGACGGCCATCTCCTCTTTGCTCGCCTGATACGCGTCTTGCAACGCGGGGCGAATCCCGCAGACCCCATGGCTCATCACCTCCACCACCGTGGAGAAGAGCAGCTCACGCTCGTACTGAATGCGGGCGGTGCGCGCAAAGATGCCGTCCACCACACGAGGCGAGAGCACCCGCTCCATCATCCCGCAGACGATCACCGAGACCGGACTCTCCTTCACAAACCGGTAAAACACCTCGCCCAAGACCATCGCGCACCTCCTCCTGCTACAAAGCTCCGCATCCTCTGACTCTACAAGAGATTAGCACAATCTCATACTACCCTGAAAGGGCTGGGCTGTCCCATCCATTATAACGCGGCTCGCGAGGGAAGTCATCGTCCATCATAGCAGCGTCCCGAATCCGCTCCCCCGCACCGCCTCCGGCATCCCCGTCACCGCCACCGGGCACACGCTCGCCCGGCGCGAGATCCCCTTGATGGTCACCAGCTTGGACCGTGCGCCGCGGTACGTCCGGTCGCACGCCACCATGGTCTCCTCCCCGGGAAGGTGCTCCGGATCCTTGACATCGTGCTTGTCTACGTGCAATCTTACCGTTGTGATACGTACAACTGCAACCATCCTCCATGTCACGCACCAAGCTCACCCTCAGCGTGGACGAAGCGCTGATCGAAAAGGCACGGGAATACAGCCAGCGCCACGGTACCAGCATCTCCCGGATGGTCAGCCACTTCCTCGCCGCCCTGCCGGACCAGGCGGAGGAGTACACGCCCACCGTCCGCCGGCTGCTCGGCATCGCCCGTGGCGGGCCGGACCGGGACGACTACCACGCACACCTCCTGGAAAAGTACGGACGTTGAAGCTGCTGCTGGACGTCAACGTGGTCCTGGACGTGATCCTCGCGCGCGAGCCGTGGATGCGCGAGGCGGCACGGGTGCTGAACGCGGTCGAGAGCCGTCAGGTCCAGGGGTTGGTGGCAGGGCATACGCTTACCACCGTGCACTACGTAGTCCGGAAGGTGCACGGGAACGCGGCGGCTACCGCAGCCGTTTCCGACCTGCTGCGGATTCTGGATGTGGATCCCGTCGAAACGGCCGATTTCTTCCAGGCTCTCGCCCTATCGATGAGCGACTTTGAAGATGCCGTCCAGGTCGCCTGTGCGCTCAAGGCCGGAGTGGACCACCTCGTCACCCGCGATCTCGACGACTTTCGTGGTCTCGCCATTCCGGCCGTCCTTCCGTCCGAGGTCCTCGCGCTGATCCGGGCCCAGGCAGACGGCTGAGCCATCACATCAGCGCCCCGCACCACCTCCGCGCCCATCAGCAGCTCGATGCGGACGTTCTTGCCGCCCGGCTCCGTGGTGCGCATCCCGCGCAAGCCCTCTCCCCGTGCCTCGGTGGTGGTGTGCCCCGGGCCCCTAACGCCCGGCATTTCGCGGAGCAGGTGATCTTTTAGCACCGACTCGTCGGCGACGGTCACCTTTCTCAGCTCGGTGGTGAGCATGATCATCCTCCGATCCACGAACGTACCGGCCCCTCGCCCTCCGTTCAGGAGCGGGGAGTCTCACCGCCACCCCATCACGCATTGACACGCGTCCGGTGCCGGCGCCATTTTCGAGGGGTTTCGTACGCCCGTTCGAGAAAGACACGCCATGATCTGCGGAATCGTGCTCGCCGCCGGAAAATCCCGCCGCATGGGGGCGCCCAAGGCGCTTCTCCCCCTCGCCGGCCGCACCTTTGTGGAGAACGCCGTCGCCGCTCTCCGCGATGGCGGGTGCGCCGAAGTGTGGGTGGTGGTGACGTCGGAAGGTGATCCCGCGGCGGAGCGGATCCGCGAAACGGCGCTGGGTGCGGGCGCCCACGTCGTCGTCAATCCGCGGCCCGGCTCCGAGCAGATCGACTCGCTGCGCGTCGGCCTCCGCGCCCTTGCTCCCACGGCCGAGGCCGCGGTGGTGACACCGGTCGACGTTCCCGGGGTCCGCGCGGTCACGGTGGCGGGCCTGATCGCCGGCTTCCGCGCGAGCGGGGCGCCGATGGTGCTCGCCGCGTACCGTGGGGAGCATGGCCACCCGGTGCTCTTCGCGCGCGCCGTCTGGGACGAGCTCCATGCCGACGGGCTCCCCGACGGCGCCCGCAGCGTGGTCCATGCGCACGCCGACGACCTGCACCTGGTGGAGGTCGGAGACCCGGCGGTGCTGGACGACGTGGACACCCCGGCGGAGCTCGAGCGGCTGCGGGAGCGGGTGGGGTGAGGAC
>JALZKG010000330.1 GCA_030859365.1 Gemmatimonadota bacterium | reverse complement strand
ACCGTGTCCGCCGCGAGGTGGGCGAGATAGCCGAGCCCTACCGCCCGGAGCCGGTCCGAGTCCGCGTTTTCAAGGATCTCCTCGCCCACGCTCCAGTTGTGACAGTGGCGGCCCACCGGGGCGTACTTCTTGGCGAGAGAGATGTCCGCCGCCACCGACCCGTAGAGAAAGTCGTACGGGTAGGCCGCGAGCAGGGCGCGGACCGACGCCGGGAGCAGATGGAGCGACTCCAGCACGCCGGTCCCGAGGTACACGTGGGTGGCCGGCCCCCATGCCCACGCCTCCGTCGGGAGACCCAACAGGAGCAGCGCCGCAACCGCCAGCGCGCCGGCCACCGGCTTCAGCGTCCGAACCGCCGTCCCGTCTTGCGCAGCTGGCCGGCGAGCTGATCGGCCAGACTCGGCGGCTCGGCGCCGGTCATGCTTCGGATCTCGGAGCGCGCGTCCTCGAGAACCTTCGCCACCTCGTCGCGAAAGTCGCCGAGCAGGTCGCGTCCCGCGGCGATCGCCTCGCCCGACAGGTCCGCGGTTGCGTCCGCGCCTTCGCGCACCGCCGAACGGGCCTGCGAGTAGCTGCGCCGCATCTGCTTGCGGTACGGCTTCAGTTGGCGGACCACCCGCTCCTTCGCGGTGCGCTGCGGCTGGAGCAGGAGCGTCGCGCCGATGCCGAGCACCGTTCCCACGGCGAAGGCTGCGAGAAAGTCCACGGTGTCCTGACGCGGCATGTTGCGCTCTCCGGTGCGGGGGGGTGTGCTGGTTTCGTTCATGGGTCGGATGACTCCCGATGAGGTGGTGGCTCTGCCCGAAAGGCGCGAAAGGTTTCGGCTCCGGCGCGGGCGCCGCGAACGGTGGACGCGGTGTCGATAAACAGCTCCTCCGCCTCGCGCTGCACCACCTGGAGCAGAGCGTTGAACTCCCGGATCCGCGTTTCCGTCGCCGCAGCTCCCGTTTCGAGCCGCTGGGTCGCCCCGGCGATGGTCTCGCTCAAGCGCTGGACGTCGGCACGGATGGCCGTGGACACGTAGTCCGCGTTTTCCGCAACCGCATGGCCATGACGGATCAGCGGGGCGAGATCGCCGCGGACCTGGGCGAACAGCTGGTTCACGTTGCGAAAGGTCCGCAGCGCCTGGCGGGCGATCGGGATCGCCGCCAGGCCGCCGACGATCAGCGCGAGCGCGATCACCACGCTCGCGATGCTGGTCAGCGTGTCCACCCAGAGTGCCCACCCCTGCGGCGTCGCCTGGATGGTGACCACGGTGTCCGGCCGAAGCCCCGTCTGCAGGAGCAGCAAAGCGGGCAGTGCTCCCGCCTTGACGAGGAAAATGGGCGTGGTCAAGCGGGGATCTCCTGCGGTTCGTTGGGGAAGGCGGACGATGCTGGCGGCCGGTGCCGGAGCAGAGCGCGAGGGTGCAAGAGTGGGTCCACGCGGAGGCGCTTCACGAGGCCTGCCCCAGCTCGGGGGCGAGCCCGACGACGCGATCTACGGGAAGGGTGAACACGATGCCGGTCGCCGGGTCGTCCAGGTTGCCGCACACGTCCCGCAGCAGGGCGATGGCCCGATCGATCTTTTCCTCCTCCTCGATCACGCTGAAGAGCGTCTGGTTGCGCGGTCGCGATCCGGCTGCAAGCCCCTCGATTCCGGCGAAGATCGGCACCTCCGCGCTGAGCACACGTCCCATTCCCTCGCTGTTGAGCAGCGTGGCTCCCGTGATCCCGAGCTCCACGAAGCCGGACAGGATCTCGTCCAGCTTTTCTTCGTGGTTGATCACGGCGATCAGCAGTTTCACGCGGGCCCTGGGCTCTGGGGACGGGCACCGGCGCCCGGATCCCATGATACCGGCGGCGGAGAAGGGGTGTCAAGCCGGGGGACGGGCCTTTCGCACGATCCTTGCTCGTGCCCCGAACGTCAGCAGTTCCTTCCGCGCCACCGCACAAGGAGAGCCACGCGTGCCCAAGTTCATCGTCCACGGGGGTCAAAGTCTGCGGGGAAGCGTCACCCCCGCCGGCAACAAGAACGCCGCACTTCCCATGCTGACCGCGACGCTCCTCACGGAGGACGAGGTGGTGCTGGAGAACGTCCCCTCCATCCGCGACGTGCACACGCTGATCGATCTGTTGCAGACGCTGGGAGCGGAGGCCGAGTGGAGCGGGGACCACGAGGTGACCGTCCGGGCACGCGATATCGGTCATGTGCAACTCGACGCATCCGCCGCCGCCCGCATCCGCGCCTCCATCCTGCTCGCCGGGCCGATGGTAGCCCGTACGGGGCGGATGCAGCTTCCCCCTCCGGGCGGAGACGTGATCGGCCGGCGCCGCATGGACACCCACTTTCTGGCGCTTCAGCGCCTCGGCGCCGAGGTGGAAATCCGCGAAAATGCCTTTCACCTGCAGTCCCGCGGACTGCGCGGAGCCGACGTGTTTCTGGACGAGCCCAGCGTGACGGCCACGGAAAACGCCGTAATGGCCGCGGCGCTGGCGCGGGGGACCACCCGCCTCCGCAACGCCGCCGCCGAGCCGCACGTCCAGGACCTGTGCCACATGCTCGTCGGGATGGGGGCGCGGATCGACGGAATCGGGACCAACACGCTGGAGATCGAGGGAGCGGAGCGGCTCCGCGGCGGGCGCTTCCGCATCACCGCCGACCACATCGAAGTCGGCTCCTTTATTGGGCTTGCCGCGGTAACGCGGGGGGAGATCACCATCCACGACGCGGCGCCCGAGCACCTGGACTCCACCCTGATTGGCTTCGACCGGCTCGGCGTGCGGGTGGAGGTGCGGGGGCAGGACCTCTTCATCCCTGGGGAGCAGGAGATGCGGATCAAGATGGACATGGGCGGCTACATCCCCAAGATCGACGACGGACCCTGGCCGGCCTTTCCCGCGGACCTGACCTCCATCGCGCTGGTGACCGCCACCCAGTGCGAGGGGACGATCATGATCCACGAGAAGATGTTCGAATCCCGCATGTTCTTCGCCGACAAGCTGATCGCCATGGGCGCGCGGATGGTGCTCTGCGACCCGCACCGGGTGCTGGTGGTTGGCCCCTCGCGGCTGCACGGAGGGACCGTGGAGAGCCCCGACATCCGTGCGGGGATGGCGCTGCTGATCGCGGCGCTAGGCGCGGAAGGGCGGAGCGAGATCTACAACACCGGGCAGATCGAGCGCGGCTACGAGCGGATCGACGAGCGGCTGCGGGCGCTCGGCGCACAGATCGAAAAGTCGGATTCGCGTTCGGACGACGATTGACCGGGAGAGCGCAATGAGCGAAGACGAGCGGCGGGAGCAGAAGGTGGGAGTCGGCGAAGCGCTGCGGAGCGGGCTGGGGGTGCTCGCCGCCTTTCGCGACGCCATCGAGGAAACGGTGCAGGAGGCAGTGGAGCGCGGTGACCTGAACCCCGAGCGCGCGCGGCGAGCGGCGCAGGACGCGGTGCGCCGCGCCGGGGATGCGCTGGGCGAGGTTCGGGAGCGGTGGGAGGCTGGCTCCACGCAGGAGCTCGATGCGCTGCGAGTCGAGGTCGGCGACCTGCGGCGACGGATCGAGGCGCTCGAACGGAGCGCTCCGGCCGCTCCGCCGCTTCAGCTGCCCCCCGGCGACGGCGAAGAGTGACGGGCAGGGAGATCCGCGAAAGTTGCAGCTCCGGGCCCGTTCCGCTCTGGACCCATCCCGAGTGGGCGGACCGCTGGCCCTGGCTGGCGCAGGGGACCACCGGACGAGGCGAAGCGCCGGACGAATGGGATCTGGGACTTTCCGGTGCCCAGCCCGTGGGGCCGCTTCTGGGGCGCTGGCGGCGGCTGCGCGAAGAGCTCGGCTTCGCGAGCGCGACGCATGCCCGGCAGGTCCACGGCGCCGACGTCTTCGCCCACGAGACTCCGCCTCCGCCGGGGCTTCTGGTGATGGAGGGATACGATGGGCACCTCGCCCCTCTCCCCGGGCTGCTGCTCACCGTCTCCGTCGCCGACTGCACCCCGGTCTTCGTGGTAGACGCGCCCACCCGGACGGTCGTGCTGCTGCACGCCGGGTGGCGCGGCACCGCGGCGGGGATCGTGGAGCGGGTTCTCGCGATGCTCCACGGGCGCCGCGCGGACCGCGAGGTGTGGCTCCACTGCGGACCCGCCATCTGCGGCGGCTGTTACGAGGTGGGCCCGGAGGTTCATGCCGGAGTCAACCCCGATCAGCCGGTCCCAGAAGCCCCCGCGCCGATCGATCTGCGGACCGCCATCGCACGCCGTGCGAAGGGGTGCGGGGTGCCGGCGGAGCGGATCACCCGCTCCACCCACTGCACGCGCTGCGGCCCCGGCGCGTTTTTCTCCCACCGCGCCGGCTCTGCGGGGAGGCAGATGGCACTGCTCGGCGTCCGCTGAGGGCCTCGGGGTTGCACGGGGCCCCCTAACCGCCTATTATTGACGGGTGTGGGGGCGGTTGCGCCCGCGCGACGGGCTGATGCGGTTGCGACGAAGTGGGGAGCGGTTGCCCCGCTTTTTTTATTGCGTTCGACGGGGGTGCGGATGCCGCACGGGGCAATGGAACAGGAGATCGAAGCGGCGGTGGAAGGGGCCGGCTTCGAGGTGGTGGAGCTTGAGCGTGCGGGCACGCCCTCGCGGCCCATCCTGCGTCTCCGCATCGACCGGACGGAGTCCACGCCCGGCGCGGGGGTGACGCTGGACGACTGCTCCGCCGTTCACCGCGCCCTGCGTCCGCTGCTCGACGCCCGGCCGGAGCTCTCCTCCGACTACGCGCTGGAGGTTTCCTCCCCCGGGGTCGAGCGCCCGCTGGTGCGTCGGAGCGACTGGGAGCGCTTCGCCGGCGAGGAGGTGGCGCTGCGCGGGCGGGACCTCGCGGGGCGGGGACGGCGGCTGGAGGGGACGCTGCTCGGGATCTCGCCCGCCGAAGGGGGGGACCGCGTGCGGCTGCGGCTCTCCGAAGGCGGCGACGAGGTGGAGGTCGCGCTCGCGGGCGTCACCCGTGCCCATCTGCTTCACCGCTGGAACAAGCCGGAGCGCCCGCGATGACGCGGTGCGCTCCGTCCTCGATTCACCCACTCCGCTAGGCAAAGCCATGAACAACGCGACGCAGGTGCTCGCCGCATTCCGCGAGATGACGGGAGCCAAGTCGATCTCGCGTGATGAGCTGCAAGAGCTGATCAAGGACGGGATCCTTGCCGCGCTCGCGAAGCGCTTCGGCCCCAACGTAGAAGCGGAGATCGAGATCAACGAGGACACCGGCCGCATCGACATCACCGTCCTCAAGGAGGTTGTGCAGGAGGTCGAAGACTCGTCGCGCGAGATCTCGCTTGAAGAAGCCCGGTGGGATGACCCCGAGTTCGAGGTCGGCGACGTTCTGGAGGTCCCGGTCGACTTCGCCGACTTCGGTCGAAACGCGGTGATGGCGGCCAAGCAGCGCATCGTCCAGCGCGTCCGCGAAGGGGAGCGGCAGAAGATTCGCGACGAGTACGAGGGGCGGGTGGGAGAGCTGCTTTCGGGCGAGGTGCAGCAGGTGGAGCGGGGCAAGCTGGCCGTGCTCCTCAACCGCTCGCGCGACGCGGACGCAATCGTACCGTGGAAGGAGCAGAACCCGCGGGAGCGTTTCCGGCAGGGAGAGTCGATCCGTGCCGTGCTCAAGAAGGTGGAGGAAACGCCCCGCGGTCCGCGGCTGATCCTGTCGCGGGCGGACCCGCTCTTCGTCGCCGCGCTCTTCCGCCTGGAGGTGCCGGAGATCCAGCAGGGGCTGGTGGAGATCCGCGACGTCGCGCGCGAGGTCGGCGGCCGCAGCAAGATGGCGGTGTCGTCGCGCGACGAATCCATCGACCCGGTGGGCGCCTGCGTGGGGCTCAAAGGGTCCCGGGTGCGTGCGGTGGTGCAGGAGCTTTCGGGCGAGCGCATCGACATCGTCCCCTTCCATCCGGACCCGGAGATCTACGCGAAGCGCGCCCTCGCGCCTGCGCGGGTTGCAAAGGTGGTCGCGGATCCGGAGAACCGGGTGATGACCGCCATCGTGGATGAGGACCAGCTGTCGCTCGCCATCGGGCGCAACGGCCAGAACGTCCGCCTCGCCTCCCAGCTGATCGGGTGGCAGGTGGATCTGTATGGGTCACGCCAGTGGTTGGAGCAGGGGGGAGCCGACCGGGCCCTCTTCGGCGGCCCCGAGGGCGAGTACGAAACGTCGGACTTTCCGCTCCGGGAGCTGGATCTCGCCCCCGCCACACTGGCGGCGCTCGCAGCCGCCGGGTATACTACGTTCTTTGACGTCATCGACCTGGAGCGGGAGGATCTGCTCCGGATCCCGGCGATCGGGCCCGCGGAAGCCGACCAGCTGGTAGCGATCATCGATGAGCTGACGGTCGTGGACGACGAAGGCGCCGTCGAGGAGACCGCGGCGCCCGAAGGCGGTTCCGTCGTGGGGTGACGGAGCCGGTTTCGTTCGCGCACGCAGCCGCGGAGCGCCGGGTGCTGGAGATGCTGGGTCTGGCGGCACGCGCGGGCGCGCTGGTGACGGGGACCGACGCGGTGCGGCGCTCCGTGCGCGAGGGCGCGGTTCAGGTGGTGCTGCTCGCCACGGACGCCTCTCCCACGCAGCGCCAGAAGTTGCTCCCGCTGCTGCAGGCGCGGGGCGTGGAGTCGCTGCTGCGTTTCTCCCGGGAGCGTCTGGGCGCGGCGGTCGGGCGCGGCGCGGTGTCGGCGGTGGGCGTTTGCAACGAAGGTTTCGCACGGAGGATCGCCGAACTGACGGCGGCGCTCCCATCTTCGCAGGACTAGCACAGGAGGAAGCTGCACCCCATGCGTGTGTTTGAAATGGCCAAGGAGCTCGAAGTTCCGGCCGAAGCCCTGGTGCACCTCCTCCGGGAGATGGAGATCCCCGTGCGAAGCCATATGACGGCGCTCGCGGACGAGCACGTCGCGCGGCTTCGCACCGTGATGGAGCGGCAGCGCAAATCCGGCCGCGACACGGCCGGCCAGGCGGTGGAAGCGGCGCTGGAGGAGGCGCAGAGCGGTCCTCGCCGCCGCCGCCGCCGCCGTTCCGACGACGCGCCCGAGGCGGAGGGCTTCGGAGTCGAAGCCGAGGCGTCCGAGGAAGATGCCGACGGGACGGCCGCGCAGCCCGTTGCGGACTCGACCGCTTCGCCGACGGCGGATGCGGCCGAGGCGATGGCGGGCGAAGCCGCGGAAGCGGCGGCAGAACGGGGCGCGGAGCTGGTTACGAGCGGCGGCGAGCCCCCGCTTGACGTCACGGTGATCGTACAGCCGCCGGCCGAGGAGCCCCCGGTTGCGGAGACGCCGGTGGTGGAGTCGCCCGTCGCCGAGACACCGGCCGCTCCGGTGCGCCCCATGGAGGCCCCGCGTCCCACGGCGTCGTCCGCCGCTCCCCCCCCGCGCGCTGCCCGACCCGAGGAACGGGTTCCGGGACCGAGCGGTCGTCGGCTCAAAGGCCCTCCGCCGGAG
>JALZKG010000294.1 GCA_030859365.1 Gemmatimonadota bacterium | reverse complement strand
GCCGTGGTCCATCCCCGCCATGCCGGCCGCGCCCGCAGAGTCCGCGCGCGCAGTTGTATCATTCAGCTGGACGGACGCGGCCGGCGCAGCTTCGTCCGTGGGGCGTTCTGATCCCGAGCAGCCCGCGATCAGCAGAGCAGCGATCATGGTTGTGCCTGTCCTAGCGTACATGGTCATCCTTCCGGTGCGAGCGTGACTATTCCTGCGGGTGGGGATGGCTCGTCGTCGGCGCTGGAGTGACCAGTTCCGGGTGCGTCTGCTGGAGCTCCTGGAGCCGTGCCTGCACCTCCGGGTCGGACCAGAGCCGGTGCAGCTCGGGGTCCGAGTGAACGCGGGAGGCCACCTCGGGGTCGGATAGCAGCAGGACGATGAACTCCATCGCCCGCCTGCGGTCAGCCTCGCGAGCCATCTCCATCCCTCCCATCGAGCTTCGCTCCATCGGCATCATATGACCGGGCTGCATCTGCTGCGTCATGCCCGGCATCTGCTGCATCATCCTCTGGAGCATGGGGTCTGTGGCGACGCGTTCGCGGATCACCGGGTCCTGCATCATCCGCGCGTGCATCTCCATCATCCCCTGCATCACCGTACCACCCATCTGCATGTTGCCATGCTGCATCCCCTGCATCTGCATCCCCTGCATCTGACCCTGCTGTGGCATCGCCATGTTCCCGTGCTGCATTCCCTGCATCTCGCCCTGCTGGGGCATCGCCATGTTTCCGTGCTGCATCCCCTGCATCCCGCCCATGGCACCGTGATCCATCCCCGCCATCGACATCCCACGAGGGACCGTTGGCTCAGGGAGAGCGGCGAGGAACCCGACAGCAGGGCCGCCCATGTTGTTCACTCCCATCATCTCGCCCATCATCTGCCACTGCTCGAAGCTCATCACGAACGAGGTATCGTCCCGGACGAACTGCGCCGCGCGAAGGATCTCAGCGCGCTTCGCCCCCCGCGGCACCTCCGGGGAGGTGAGGATGTCCGAAATGATGTCGTGCATCATGTGGAGGTTGTCGAAGATGATCGCCGCCTCCGGGTAACGCGCCGCGAAGGTTGGGGCGACTCCCGCGGTCATCGGCATCAGATACGGCATCGTCTCCGGCGCGTCCTCCAGCATCTGCCAGAAGCGCCCCACCGTCGCGTTCACCCCCTTGGTGCGTCCCGCCACACCGGTATTCACCATGAGCGGCTCGTAGAGGCCGACCTGCAGCCAGTGGTAGGCCCAGATCAGCCCGTTGAACTTCGGGTACTTCTCGCGGAAGGCGAGGGAGTAGAACTGCCCGTCCATCAGCTCCATGCTCTTCGGCACGGAGCTGAAGGCGATGTCGGGGCGCGTCTTGTAGTACGCCACAAGCTCGGCGACATCGGCGTCCTTTTCAGCCTGCGTCAGGCGCTCATCGGCCAGCACGTCGTACAGCTGGCGGTGGAGCAGGTGCGCCCATTCGAACATCAGCTTCGCCTCGGGGGCGATCTTGACGTAGGCGATTTCAATCGCGCCCTCCTCCAGCGGGACTCGGGGTGGACGCTTCAGCAGCCTCTGGGTAAGGAAGTTGTACTCGTCCACCTCCAGCTTCGCTGCCGGCGCTCCCGGATCCGTGTACAGCGTCTCGTATAGGATAGCGTGCCCGTAGTCGAAGGCGTTGAACAGCCGGTCCGCGCCAGAGTAGTTTTGGCGGAAGACCCAGTTGTGCGCGGCGGGGAGGTAGAACTGCTCGTTCTCCTGCACCCATTGGGCGTCGGCCTGCCCAGCCAGCATACCCATCCCGACCGCGAGCGCCGTGGCGCCCAGCAGGGCGCGGCCGCGCGAAGATCGTTGCTTCATGGTGTTCCTCAACGGTTCAGAGATCCAACCCATTACTATCCTTTACCCATCGTAAACCGGAGGGATCCGGAAAGGCGGGATTCCTCATCCCTTCTTAACCTAATCACTTCCCGATCAGCGTTGCCGCACCGGGAACAGCCACCGGAGCCCAAAGGCGCGGGCCGCCCCGAAGGTGATGAACCATCCCTGATCTTCCCCCGTCAGGCGGCGTCCTATCCCCGCGTCGAGAGCAAAGAACGGGTTGAGCTGATAGCGGGTCCCCGCCTCGACGGTCCAGCGCAGCTCCTCGCCCTCGTGCAGCGGCTCCTCCACATACACGTCGCCGATCAGGAGCGCCGCGCGGATCGGAAAGGTCTTGTCCACCGCCACGCCCGCCATCCATCGAGAGCTTTCTCCCACCTGCTCGTCCGGCTCCGGTGCGGAGCCAAAGGTGTACTGCGCGTTCAGGTGAAAGCGAGCGAAGCTATAGGTCCGGGTGGCGATCGCCTTCACCGATGAATAGGCCCGATCGGGCGCGAAGCTGCCCACGGGGAGGAGAACATCTGCAGCGATCCCGAAGGCAGGGAAACCCGCCGTCTCCACGTTCAGGTTGTGCAGCGCAGACAGCTCCACCCCGCCGAGACCAGCCGTCCGCTCGCCGCCGCCGCCGTGTTCCGAAATGACCAGCGGGAAACCGACCTCCACGTGGGTTCGCGGCAGAATCCCGTACGCCAGCTCCGGCTCGAACTCCCAGCTGTATACTCCTCCATCCGAACGCTCCAGGCGGAGCGGCGCGACCTGCAGCTCGAAGGCGTAGCGCTCCACAGGAGAGGCGTCCTCGATGCGGACCGGGCGACCCGCATCCGTGTTGTAGTAATCGGTCTGCGCCGCGAGCGATTCCACCGCCATGCTCGCGGTCAGCACCGCGCCCAACAGGGCGGCCGCGCGTGCGAAGAGATGCCGCGGCACGTCTGGTCCAGCGGAACGAGTGGTCATGCTGCCGCTAAGCTCCAGGCAAAGGTCGAGTCGCTTGCTGATCTCCGGAGCGGCCTTTAGTGGGCATAAAACGTACCCGCGCGGAGAAAACTACGGCGGCCGAGGGGGCGACTATCAGATTGCAGGGATCATCAGTGCATCCCCTGGTCACATTGGTGCCCCAGGAGGCCAAGCGGTTCGGTGATGTCGAATAGGGACAGGCTTCGGTGTTCGCAGTGCTCCGAGTGGCTAGAAGGTGTCTGGGCAGGAAGGGGGTGCGCCATCACCGCCCCCGACACGAAGACCACGATCAGGGCTGCGGTGGCTCCCACGAGTGATCGACGGGTCAGGTGGCTCCCGGGAAGCGGCTCCTCTCCGAGCAGGCGGCGTACACGCCGCTCGAGCAGGTCGGATCGGTGGAATCCCACGGCGGCGTATGGGACCGTGAACTCTTCCATCGACCGGGCCAGCGCGACGATGGCCGAGGCGAGCACCAAGGGCTGCCCGGCGGCCGCGGCGTCGTCCGCTTGAATCTCCGCCTCGTCGGCGATGTCGTCCGCAAGGCGTCTGAGCGCGGGGATCCAGAACAGGGTGCAGGTCAGGAAGCGCAGCAGCGACAGCCTGAGCGGATCCCGGCGCAGGGCGTGCGCCCCCTCGTGGGCAAACACCGCCGTGAGTTGGTTCGGCTCCAGCCGGTCGGCCAGCGAAGCTGCGACAAAGACGCGGGGGCGAAGCCAGCCCACCGTGAACGCGGCCGTGGGAAGCCCCTGCGCTACGCGGACGGCACCGGGCTCAACGCCCGCCGAGCGCGCGGCGCACCAGAACGCATCGCCGACCTCTGGAGTTCGTACGTCCAGCACACCCAGCACCTCCCGTGCTCGGTTCCAGGTGCGGAGGCGGTCCCACGCCGCATAGAGCAAGCCCGCAACAAAAAGCAGATGGAACAGCTCGTGGACAGGCTGGAGCAGGGTGTGCAGCGCGATCAGGCAGAGGGCGCCGAGGTGGTCGCGCCCGGCCAGTATCGCCTCGGTGCCGCGGAAGAGGTGGTGGCTGAAGAGCGGGCTGATGACCAGCAAGAGGAGCACCCCGATCCAGAGCAGAACCGTCCGCCGGTGCGTCTGCTCCCGGGAGACCAGCCTCGCCCTGGGGTAAG
>JALZKG010000267.1 GCA_030859365.1 Gemmatimonadota bacterium | reverse complement strand
GCCGTGGGGGGAGCAGCAGTCCGGCGAGGGTGGCCGTTTCTCCCATGGTCAGCTCCGCCGGCTGCTTGCCGAAAAACTCCCGCGCGGCGTGAAAGAGCCCGTACACCGGCTCTCCCCCGCTGTCGCCAAAGTGTACCCGGTTGAGGTACAGCTCCAGGATCGCCCGCTTGGAAAGGTGGTGCTCCAGGATCGGGGCCATGGCGAGCGCCCGCGCGGCCGCGGGGAGGCCACGGTCGAGCAGGTGCACCTGGCGCACCAGGTCCCGTGTCAACGTCATCCGGTCGGGCACGTCGATCTCCGCGAGCGCCTCCCGTTCGTCGAAGCCCGGGTCCACGGTGGCGACGAAGATCCGCGGGATCCCCGGGGGGAGCGTCCTCAGCGACACCCAGTCGGGGCGGGCGGCCGCTTCCGCGCGCTGGCGGAGCAGCCCGCCGCGCAGCTGCCGGTCCACCTCCCACGCGAAGCCGGCCACCGCTCCCACCGCGAGCAGGCAGACGGCGACCACGCCCAGCATCGCTCCGCGCCCCCCGGATGCGTCCGCTGGCGCCCCACGTCGCCACCGCCCGGACCGCCGGGGCGGTGCTCCCCCCAGCATCCTGCCGCTTCCGTGCACACTCGCCTCCTCTGCGGTTCATCCTGCTGGTCGACGGCCGCACCTCCGCGAATGCCGCGCCACCGCCTCCCCGGAAGTAGAAAGCGGTTGCGACGCAACGGCATCTCGGTTACCGTTCCCCGATGGAAACTACCTATTTCCGCCGCGGCTTCGGTCTGAAAAAGCAAATCGAGCCGCTGATCCGGGCGGAGTACCATAGCGCCCTCGTGGAGGGGATCCGGGCCCGCGGCTACATCCAGAGCTTCGGCGAGGGGGAGCACCGGCTGACCATCCGTCTGGCCGAGGAGTTCGGCTTCTGCTACGGCGTCGACCGGGCCGTGGACTACGCGTACGAGACGCGCACCCATTTCCCGGAGCGCCGCATCCTGCTGGTCGGGGAGATCATCCACAACCCGCACGTCAACCGGCGTCTGCAGGAGATGGGGATCGTGTTCCTGTACCCGGACGGCGACGGGGTCTTCGACTTCGGCGGGATCAGCTCCGAGGACGTGGTGATCCTCCCCGCCTTCGGCGTCACCCTCGGCGACTTCGCCCGGCTCCGGGAGACCGGATGCGTTCTGGTGGACACCACCTGCGGCAGCGTGCTCAACGTATGGAAGCGGGTGGAGCAGTACTCCCGCGACGGATTCACCGCGCTGATCCACGGCAAGCACCACCACGAGGAAACCAAGGCGACCGCGAGCCAGGCGTTCAAGCATCCGGACGGGCACTACCTGATCGTCCGTCACATGGACGAAGTCCGCCGGGTGATGGACTACATCGAGCGCCGGCCGAACGCGCAGTCGCGGGAGGAGTTCCTGAAGTCCTTTTCGGCAAAGGTCTCCCCGGGCTTCGATCCCGACCTGCACCTGGATCGGATCGGCGTCGCCAATCAGACGACCATGCTGGCCGGCGAGTCGCTGGCCATTGCCGCGGAGGTGGGGCGCTCGCTGGAGCGTCGCTTCGGAGGGGAGCCGGGTTTCCGGCTGGACGCACACTTCCGAAGCTTCGACACCATCTGCTCCGCCACCCAGGAGCGCCAGGACGCCGTGGCGAAGCTGCTCGCCACCGATCCGCCCCTCGACATGATGCTGGTGATCGGAGGATACAACTCCTCCAACACCAACCACCTGGCGGTGCTCTGCGCCGAGCGCACCCTCACCTTCCACCTGGCCGACGCCGACCGGATCGATCCGGAAGCGGGCGCCGTCCGCTTCAAGCCGAACGGCAGCCCGTTCGATACCCCGGAGGTGGAGGCGTACGACTGGCTTTCGCCCGGACCGCTGACGGTCGGCCTGACGGCGGGTGCGTCCACGCCGAACAACAAGATCGGGGAAACGATCGAGCGGATCCTGCAGACGCGCGGGATCGCGCTGGAGCGGGAGGAGATCCCGGCGGGGGTGTAGCAGAGAACAAGGGGAGGTAGGCCGGTGGGTTTCAGTGGTGCGTTTCCGGTGTCCGGTTGGCCACCCGGAAGTTGTGGTTCCAGCTCCCGATGGAGGCGCCGAGCCCCGCTACGACGAGAAAGATCCCGGTCAGGGCCCACCCCACCCCGGCGCCGCCACGACCGATCCCGAACCAGAAGCTGGCGGTCCAGAACGATAGCGCCGCAAGGAGCAGGAGCAGAAGTCCCAGGCCGACTCCGATCCCGGTGAACACGAGCCGGGCGGTGGACTCGCTGAGCAGCGGCTCCGGGGAGTCGAAGCTCCAGCGGCGCGGAGCCGGGGGGGGCCGGTTCTCGTGCCAGTCGCGGAACTTGCCCTCGACATCGGAATAGGTGCGGTCGCCGAGTCCCTCCTCGTCGTGCTTTTTCAAGAGCCCTCCTGGTGGCTGAGCGCGTACACGTACGCCGCGAGGGCGCGTACCTGGTCGTCGGAGAAGTTGCCGCCGCCGCGCGCCGGCATCGCGCCCGGGTACTGCCGCGGCTGCGCGACGCCCACCGTGATGATGTTGGTGATCTCCGGGTACTCGCCGCCGATGTGGAGCCACTCCCCGTCGTTCAGCGCGGGACCCGCCGGCGAGCCCGCTCCCCCGGAGCCGTGGCACGCCACGCAGACGGTGCCGTAGAGCTGTTGCCCCTCGTCCACCATGACCTGGGTCACGCCCGCGGGAAGGCTGGCCGCCACCACCTGTCCGCCGCCGCCGCTCGCCGCCGCGAGCGCGGAAGCGGTGACGCGCGGCGGCGGCGGATACGCGAGCTCCGGCAGGTCGTCGCGGTCCCGGTAGCTCACCTTGCCGTAGCCGCGGTCCTGCTCCGGACCGCAGGCGGCCAGCACCGCCACAAGTGCCACGGTGCACCCCCGTCGCGCCCACACCC
>JALZKG010000480.1 GCA_030859365.1 Gemmatimonadota bacterium | reverse complement strand
TCGAGGGGGTGCGCGGCTTCCGGTCCGAACATCCGGGAAAGCTGTCGCAGCACCCCGTCCATCCGCTCGGCTCGCCCGCCACCGCGATCCACCGGCCGGCTCCCGAAGAAGCCGAACAGGGCCGCGTGCGCTCCGTCGTGCGTGGAGGCGTCGTGGATGTCCCCGAGCGGCCCCGCGTGGCTGACGCCGCGTCCGCACAGTCCCCGCTCCCGCCAGAAGGGTGCGGAGTACACCGCCACGCCCTTGGTCGCGCCGCCCATCCAGGTCGGCGTCGCCGCCATTGCCGCCTTCAGCGGGGAAGGGAGGTCCGGGGCGAAGCGGAGGGTGTGCAGCGCCAGCCGGGGTGGCAGCGACACGACGGCGAAGCGGGCGTCGAAGTGCACCGGCTCGCCGCCCGCGTGCTGCGCCGCGACCCGGACGCGGTCCCCGTCTTCCTCGATCGCGCGCGCCGCCACCCCGAGCGATACCCGCTCCGCTCCCACGGCGGCGGCCAGCCGCTCGCAGAGAGTTTGCGCGCCTCCGCGGAAGCGCAGCGACGTATACGGACTCTTCGGCAGAGGGAAACGCTGCGTTGGAGCCCCCTCCCCGGCATCGTATACGGCGTAGCCGGTCTCGTGCTGCGCGAACGTTTCCACCCCCAGCTCGACGGCGAGCCGCTGCACGGGACCCTGATACGACCAGCACCAGGTTGCTCCCAGGTCGAACCCCGCCCCGTTCCCCAGGCGGTGGGTCAGCGTCCTTCCGCCCACCCGGTCTCGCGCCTCCAGCAGGTGGACGGCGGCCCCGTGCGCCGCGAGCGCATGCGCCGCCACTAGGCCGGCGAGCCCCGCGCCGACCACCAGCACGTCGAGCGGCTCGCCCGTGGGGGGAGCCGCCGGGGATGCCCACGGCTGTTCGATACGCTCGGTCATGGCGGAATCAGGTAAACGGCGCCGCGGCGGCTCACGGTGCTCCGCTCCTGAATATGACGCGCCGGGCTGGCGAGGCAACGGCACCGCCACCTCCGCGGTCTCGCGCTTCCAACAGCTGATGCGCGCGTGGAACAGGATATGCCAGTGCCGGCCCCTCCACTCACCACAAGGAGGAGCAGATGCACGAGACCTACGGCAGGCAGGGAAGCAGCGACGTCGTTGCCGACCTAGTCAAGGGCGCCATCGCGGGTGCGGTGGCGGTCTGGGCCATGGACCGGGTGGGGTGGTGGATGTGGAATCGGGAAGATCCCGCCGCGCTGCGGCAGGAGCGGGAGGCGCGTGTCGAGGGGATGGACCCCGCGCACGTGACCGGGTGGCGGAAGCGGCGGTGAACCGCCCTATCCAACCGGTTCTCGCTCCCGTCAACGGCCCCCATCGCCCCGTCCCCGCTCTCCAAACTACCTGTTCAGAGCTTCCAAAAGGCTGCCTGATTTAGGGCAGCCACTTGTCCAAAGAACCGGGTCCTATACAGCCCGGAGGTTATGTCGGGGTGGTACAGGGACCGCATGGGAACGGTCTCAGATCCAGCTTATGCTCCGCCTGAAACCCGGAGGGTCCGAGCTCCATACCGGCAAGAAGGGTGCGAGCCGCTCGGTGATGGGGATCATGTACAGGCTGGAGATCACCCCCCGCCGCGCGGGTGCTCGCCGTGCCGGGTGCCGGAGCCGTCCAGCAGTGCATCGCCGTGCTGCTTCAACGGCGCATCGGCTTCGCGCAGCCATCGCACCTCGTCGCGCAGCCGCCGCAGCCACGTTTCCGTCCGCTCACCCGTTACGGGGGTATGGGCGAGGTAGTTGTCGATCTCGTGAAGCTCCGCATCGGTCATCCTCTGGCTCATCGGTCCTCTGTTTCGTCGGGAGTTGGGATGTGCGGGCGCATTCGTGCGCGGCACGAGAGCGGGGCAGGGTTGCAGGAGGCATGCCGACTGGTGCAGCCGCATCCGTCGCCGGAGCGGCGGGTGGCAGCCATGTTGCAGCGGGAGCGGTTTCCACGGAAGAGAGCGGCATCCTGTTTCTCGGTCCGGAGGGGAGATCCATGGAGGAAGTCCTGGTCCAGTACAGCGAGCGCGTCTCCAACGCCGCCGGCGCGTCCTTCCTCCCGCGCGTCTGCGGTCGCCCGATGGAACACGCAACGTTGTGGGAGGGTTGGATCGAGTTCATTCCCGAGAGCGGCGCTCCCGTGCTGAGGACGGAGCGCGAAACCGAGCAGTCGGGGCGGGATCAGTTGAAGTACTGGGCGACGGGGCTGACCGTCACGTACCTGGAGGGTGCCCTGCGCCGCGCCGCGTACCTGACGGGAGAGGGTGACGCATCGGGCTCCGGCGCGTAAGTTGACGCCGACACCTTCCATCCACACCACCACACCGAATCGATCGGATCTCTCCGTGCTAGAAAAGACCCCCTCCCGCCCGGAGCAGATGCTGCTCTTCGCCCGCAACTTCGTGAAGCACCCGGTGATGCTGGGCTCGCTGATCCCCAGCTCCCGCTTTCTGATCGAGCAGGTGCTGAAGCAGATCGACTGGAGACGGGCGCGGGCCATCGTGGAGTATGGTCCCGGGGTGGGGACCTTCACCACCGAGATCCTGCGGCGGCTGCATCCTGACGGGGTGCTGATGGTGATCGAGACCAACGCGGAGTTCGTCCGCTTTCTGCAGATGTCGATTCGCGATCCGCGGCTGCGCGTGATCCACGGCTCCGCCGCGGACGTGGGGAAGCTTCTGCAGGAGCACGGTCTGGAAACGGCCGACTACGTGATCTCCGGCATTCCCTTCAGCACCATGCCGGAGGAGGTGAGGGACTCCATCCTCCGCACCACGCACGACGTGCTGCGGCCGAACGGCGCCTTTCTGGTCTACCAGTTCTCGGCCAAGGTCCGGCCGTATCTGGAGAAGGTATTCGGGCGGGTACAGCGGGACTCGGAGATCCGCAATATCCTTCCGGCCCGTCTGTTCTTCTGCTCACCGTAGCGGATCAGCCGGCTGCTGCGCCTCGGCGGCCTCCGAAGGCGCGCCCTCCGCCAGCAACTCCTCCATCCGTGAAAGACAGCGCTGTACCTTCTTTCCGAAGGGGCCGTGGACCATCTCCGGGGTGAACAGCGCCCCCAGCGGGATGGACGAGCTCGCCGCGAAGGGGAGCGCGGCATCGTACAGCTTGTCGATGAAGTGAACCCAGCGGAGCGCCTCCGGCAGCCGCGCGAAGGGGGCCAGCCCCTCCACCGCCACTCCGCCGATGGCGTTCACCAGCCCGTCGAAGCGGATGGGGTGGACGGAGGCGAGCGCCCCCTGCAGCTCCTCCCCTGAGGTGCGAAGCAGCGGCCGGTCCCCCGCGGGTGCCAGCGTCGCGAGCGCGTCGGGGTCCGCGAACAGCTCCATCCCCGGATCCGCTTCGAAGCGCCGGTGGCGGAAGTCCTCCCCCTCGATGTGGATCACCCGGAACGCGGCGGACAGCTCCTCGATCTCGGCGGCGAAGCTCTTCTGGTCGAAGCGCCCCCGTCCCAGCTCGTCGGGGACGGTGTTGGACGTGGTGGCCACCCGGGTCCCGTCGGCCAGGGCGCCGCGCAGAAAGGCGAGGGCGAGCTTCAGGTTGCCTGGGTCGTCCAGCTCCCACTCGTCCACCGCCACCAGCCGCACCCCGGCGAAGATCCGCCGCGTCCCCTCCACCCCGAAGAGGCCGAGGGTGTAGACCAGCTCGTCGAAGCTGAGATACGCCCGCGGCTCGGGCGCGGCGTGCCAGAGGGCGGCGAGCAGGTGCGTCTTGCCGACGCCGAATCCGCCGTCCAGGTACACCCCTCCGCCCCGCGGCACGCCTCTCAGCCAGCCGCGCAGCCGCTCCGCCCAGCCGCTGTTCGCGCGTCGCAGCGCTGCCGCCTCCTGCCGCAGCGCCTCGGCCGCGGCTCCCTGGGAGGGGTGGCGGGGATCGGGGCGATAATCGTCGAAGGACTTCGCGGCGAAGCGGCGGGGCGGCACGAACCCCGCCAGAAGCACTTCCGGCTGCGGGCGGGGCGGGAGGGTTGCGATCCAGGCGTGGAGCACGGCGAGCAGGAGTCGGTAATACGAAAAACGGGCCGGAAGCCGATCGGCTTCCGGCCCGTTTTTGTGCGGTGGGTTAGCTGATGGTCACTCGGTCCTCGCCGCCGGAGGGCCGGATCACGCGCTCGTAGCCGTGGCGCACGTAATCGCGCATCTCGTTGTACTCGTCTTCGCGGCCCTGGTAGCCGCCGCGGATGTGCGGCTCGATATCGTCGTAGCTCTTGCCACGGTAATCCGGGTTGTTGCCGGCGATGTGGCCGAGCGCGTACCCCTGGCGGGCACGGTCGTAGTCCATCGCCCCCGAGCGGGACTCGTGGTGGCCCCGGTAGTAGCTGTCGTCCTCCTCGGTGTAGTGGGCCGCCGCCTCGGAGACGGAGCGTCCCGTCCACCAGCCGCCCGCGGCGCCCGCGATGCCGCCGATGATGGTGCCCAGCGGCCCACCGGCCGATCCCAGCGCAGCTCCGGTGAGGGCGCCGCTGACTCCGCCTACCCCTTCGCCGACCAGATCTCCGGTGCTTGGCTCCACCGCGTGGTGGTCGCGGTCGATGGGGGTGTGGTCGCGATCGTGGGTGTTCATTGACTCGCCTCCCTGGGTCTGGTTTCGGTGCTCTTTCCGTCCACGTGGACAGGGGTGCGGAGTCCACGCAGGTTCGGGGCCACCTTCCGGCTGCTCAGGGGCTGCTCGTCCCCCCCGCCTCGGATAGCCGGAGGCTGCGCCACAGGTAGTGCGACGCCGCGGAGCGGAAGGGGCGCCACGGCTCGCCGGCCAGCAGCATCCGAACGTGTCCGGGGCGCTCCGGCAGCCCGTAGGCTCGCTCCACCGCCACCCGGAGGGCCTGATCGTCGATCGGGTAGACGTCGGGACGCTCCAGCGTGAAGAGGAGCACCATCTCCGCCGTCCACCGTCCGATCCCCTTCACCTGGGTGAGGTGGGCGACCACCTCCTCGTCCTCCATCTCGGGC
>JALZKG010000227.1 GCA_030859365.1 Gemmatimonadota bacterium | reverse complement strand
CGCGTGGGTGTTGCGCATCACCGACCCGGCGCAGCTCGCCGGGCTCCCGGAGGGGATCCGCGCCCTGGCGCGCGCCGCCGCGGAGGCGAAGGGGGAGGCGGGGTGGCGCTTCACGCTGCACGCCCCGTCGTACCAGCCCTTTATGCAGTACGCCGAGGACCGGGAGCTGCGCCGGCGCATGTACACCGCCTTTGTGAACCGCGCCTCGGAGCCGCCGCACGACAACCGCCCGGTCATCCTCCGCATCCTGGAGCTGCGGCGGGAGCTGGTGGGGCTGCTCGGCTACCCCGACTTCGCCGACTACCGCCTGCAGGAGAACATGGCGGGGAGCGGAGAGCGGGCGCTCGCCTTTCTGGACGACCTGACCGGGCGCACCCGTCCTCTGTGGGAGCGCGAAATTGGGGCACTGGAGCACTTCGCGGCGAAGGCGCTGGGAATCCGGCGGCTGGAGCCGTGGGACACCGCGTGGGCGGCGGAGCGGTTGCGTCGCGCCCGCTTCGACCTGGACGAGGAGGAGCTGCGCCCGTTCTTTCCCCTCCCGCGCGTGCTGGAGGGGCTGTGGGAGATCGCGGGGCGGCTCTTCGGCGTCCGCGTCTCGGAGCGCACCATCGACCAGGTGTGGCACCCGGAGGTCCGCTTCTTCGACCTCCACGACGAGGCCGGGGTCCACCTGGGGAGCTTCTATACCGACTGGTTTCCGCGCGAAACCAAGCGGGGCGGCGCGTGGATGAACTCCCTGATCACCGGCGGCCCGCGCGGCGCGGGGTGGGAGCCGCACCTGGGGCTGGTCGTAGGCAACTTCACTCCGCCGGAGGGCGGCAGGCCGGCGCTGCTCACCCACCGCGAAGTGCAGACGGTGTTCCACGAATTCGGGCACCTGCTCCACCACCTGCTGTCGCGGGTGGAGGTGGCGGCGCGCGCCGGCACCAACGTCCCGCGCGACTGGGTGGAGCTGCCCTCGCAGCTGCTGGAAAACTGGACGTGGGAGCGCCCCGCGCTCGACCTGTTCGCCCGCCACTGGGAGACGGGGGAGCCGCTGCCGGAGGCGCTGTACGAGAAGATGCTGGCCGCCCGCCGCTTCATGGCCGCGAGCTTTCAGATGCGGCAGCTTTCCCTCGGCACGCTCGATCTGCACCTCCACATGCGCTACGATCCGGAGCGCGACGGCGACGTGGTGGCGTACAGCCAGGCGCTGATGGCCCGCTTCGCCATCCGCCCGGAGTTCGCCCGCAACCACTTCGTTTCCGCCTTCACCCACGTCTTCACGGGAGGATACGCGGCAGCCTACTACAGCTACCTGTGGTCGGAAACGCTGGACGCGGACGCCTTCGGGCGTTTCGAGCGGGAGGGGATCTTCAGCCGCGACACCGGGCAGGCGTACGTGGACGCGATCCTGTCGCGCGGCGACAGTGCAGACCCGGCCGAGCTGTTTCGCGAGTTCATGGGTCGCGACCCCGACCCGGAAGCGCTGCTGCGCCGCAACCTGGGGGCCACGGAGGAAGAAGCGACGCTTTCCGCGTAGCGGAGCTGCGTCACGGCGCGGGGAGCCCGCCGATGCGCCGCAGCTTGTCACGGGCAATCCGGTCGCGGCGCGAATCGTTGTTCAGCTCCAGAAAGCGCCGGTACGCGGCGATGGCCGCGGCGGTGTCGCCCTGGGCGAGCCGCACCTCGCCCAGGTTGGCGTGCGCGATCTCGCGCGCCGGGTCCTGGCGGATCGTTCGCTCGAGCTCCCGGGAGGCCGCACCCAGCTCTCCCATCCGAAAGAGCGCCCATCCTAGGTTGTTGCGGTAGTACGCGTTCTCCGGCGTCGCCTCCACCGCGCGCCGGAACCACGGCTCGGCCGCGGCGAAGTTCCCCCGCGCGAAGAGCCGCTCCCCTTCCCGGTTGGCGTCCGCCGCCTTGCCGGTGGTCCCGACGACCACGGGGGGGAGGTTGCGGTCGGGGGAGGCGACACGCTCCCGTTCGAAAGCCGCCCGGTCGCCGGCGGTGGGCGTGCGGTTGCGCGGCGGCTCCGGGACTTCCGCGGCCGGGGAGGACGATTCGGCCAGGACGGGAGGAGGCGGGGTGTCCACCGGCCCGGTCGGGGGAGGCTCTGCCGACGCGGGCGGCTCCGCCACCGCCACCGCCGGGGGTGAGC
>JALZKG010000200.1 GCA_030859365.1 Gemmatimonadota bacterium | reverse complement strand
CCCCCACACCGGCGCCGAACGCGAGCGGAACGGCCTCGAACCCGCCGAGCACGCCGCCCGTCAACAGCATCACCGCCAAGACGGCGAGAAGCACCGCCCAGCTCTGGCGCGGCGAGCCGGCACTCCGCACGTCGCCACCTCCCCCGCGCAGGGCGAACCGGGCGCGCTCCCCATGCTTGCCCCAGCTGGCGCCGCATCGGGGACACACCTCGTGACCGTAGCGGAAGGCGAGAAAGATCAGCGCCAGCGGAAGAGCGGCCACCCCCAGCAGCAGCAGCACCGCGAGATGGCTCCCCTTGCTGAAGTAGCCGAGGCCCTGGGCCCGATAGCCGCAGCGACCGCACGCCGGCTCGGCGGTGACTTCCGTGGCCGTTCCGTTCGCCGGCGCGGATGCGCCGCAGGTGGTGCATTCCAGCCGTCCCCGTGGGATCGGGGCCCCGCAGGTGGAACAAGGCATGCTCTGCTCCCGGACCGTTGCGCCGCTCAGGGTGAACTCCACTGTCCCATGATACGGAGCCGGGGGGAAAAAGATTCAGCACGGCCCGGCTGCCGTCCCCCGACGCCCGATTCACCATCCTCGATGCCGCACCCGATCCGCCGCCTCCTACTCGGCGTCTCCGCCGGGGTGCTCGCCCTGCTCGCCTCCTGCGCACCGGCCGCGCAGCGCCCGACACTCCCCCCGGACGCAGGGCGTCGGCACGTGGTGGTGATCTCCGTCGACGGCCTCCGGCCCGACGCGATCGAGCGCTCGGGAGCCACCACGCTGCAGCGCATGGCCGCGGAGGGAGCGTGGTCCTGGACCGCGCAGACCGTGGTCCCGAGCCGTACCCTTCCCTCCCACACCTCCATGTGGACCGGGGTGGGCCCCGACCGGCACCGGATCGACTGGAACACCAACCGCACGGGGGAGCGCGGCCGCGTGGGGGTGGAGACCGCCTTCGGCGTAGCACGGGAGCACGGCGTGCGGACGGCCGCGTTCTTCGCGAAGCCCAAGCTCCGCCATCTGATGCGGCCGGGCTCGCTGGACCGGGCGTCTGCCCCGCGCGGAGTGGAGATCTTCCCTGCGACCCGCATGGTGGACGACGTGGAGAGCTACCTCCGCTTCCATCGCCCCGGGCTGCTCTTCGTCCACCTGGCGGAGCCGGACGTGATGGGGCACGCCTTCGGGTGGATGTCCCCGCCGTACCGCTGGGGCGTGCGCAGAGCGGACGCCGCCGTGGGGCGGATCGCCGGGGCGGCGCTGCGGCACCTGGGCCCCGGGGTCGTGGTGATCGTCACCTCGGACCATGGCGGCCGGGGGCGGGAGCACGCCGCCCCCGTCCCGGAGAACCTCACGATCCCCTGGATCGCGTGGGGGCCGGCCGTGGCGGCGGGTCGCATCCAGCGCCCCATCCACACGGTCGACACCGCGGCGACGGTGCTCTGGCTGCTCGGGGTTCCCGTACCCGCCGAGTGGCAGGGGGAGCCCGTCCGTGAGATCCTCCCGCCCCACCAGGCTCCCTCGCGACCCACGAGCTGAGCGCTACCAGCGCGAGCGCACTCCCCGCACGTCGATGTGGACGAACGGGCCGTGGGCGGTGTTCTCGGCGTACACCCCGCACCCTCCCACCAGCTCAGGGAAGCGCGCTTCCACCCGCTCCACCGCCCGCAGCATCATCTCTGCGTCGGCGGTGTCGCGGTGCCCGTCGCCGTTCAGATCGTCGATGTAGCCGTCCGCGTCGCTGTCCACCCATACGTCCGCGGCGTCGCCGTAGGTGTGGCGCGACAGCCGGGCGCGACCCCCCTCGCCCGGACCGTTGTATTGCGGGGTGCGGAAGCCGCTCATCACCGCCATCCCGTCCGCCCGCACCCCCATCGCCCGTAGCTCCTGCAGCACCAGCTCCAGCTTGTCGATCAGGCGGAGGTCGAGCGCGACGTACTTGGGCCACACCCCGTGCTGGTCCTTGGTGAGAAAGTTGCGCAGCCGGAAGTGCTCCGAGATCCGCAGATCCTGGTTCTCCGGCGTCACCTCGATGAAGCCGGTCGGCGGCGCGTAGGCATCGCTCCGCCCGTCCCCCTCCGTCGAGTAGCGGCCGATATGATACCCGTTCAGGTAGCCGTTTCGCTTCGCCGCGAAGGGAACGCGGGTGATGACTACCAGCTCCGCCACCTCCTGGCTCCACCCCTCCGCCCGGAGTCCGAGCCGCCATACCCCCTGCCCCGCGGGAGCGTGCACGGAGCCGAGGCGCACGGGGTGCGCCGCCACCGGAGCGCCCAGCACCCGCGGGCCACCCTCCGCGGTCCCCCAGGTGGGGGCCCAGGCGTACGCCAGGCCGACCGGGGCCTCTCCGCTCCACACCAGCGGAAGCGGCAACTCTTCGGCAGCGTCGACGACGAGTGCCCGCAGGGAGCCGCTTCGGCCGACCAGCGCCCGGGGGACCGTCGCGGTGCCCCAGCGGAGCGAATCGGAGTGCGTGGAAGCCCCGATGGTGGAGACCGCGTGCGGCGCCGCCTGAAGCGGAGCTGCGGGCACCGCGACCGCAGGAAGGGCGGCGAGAACGGCGGCGATGGGAACGAGGGAGAACGGCCGGAGGGGGGGCATGGGGACTCCTGCGTGCGGCGGTGGGAAGCGAAGAGCGCGGGGAGGCGCGGACGGATTGAAGCGGCGGGTCAGGGGAACCCGCGGACGTTCACGAGGGGTTCTTCAGGGTGGCACGGCGACCGGGCGACGCGTACATTTGCACCGCGGGGCAGCCACACGATAGGCCGCTCGCCCCCGCGTGTCAACCGCGGCCGATCCCCCACGTGTGCCATGCCGATCCGATTCGCTTCCCCCGTCCGCTCCCCCCGTCGCGCCTCGGTCGTGCTGCTGATCCTCGATGGGTGGGGGCTCCGCGAGCCGGCGCCGGACAACGCCGTCACCCTGGCCCGTGCCCCGCACTGGCGGGAGCTCTGGGAATCGGGGCTCTTTCCGCGCGCCCGGCTCACGACCCACGGCCCCGCGGTAGGCCTCCCGGAGGGGCAGATGGGCAACTCGGAGGTGGGCCACCTGAACCTCGGCGCGGGCCGGGTGGTGATGCAGTCGCTGCTCCGGATCAGCCGCGCCATCGAAGGGGGTGAGTTCGCCCGCAACCCCGCCTTCGTGGGGCTGATACGCGGGTTGCGGGAACGCGGTGCCACGCTGCATCTCCTGGGGCTGCTCGGCCCCGGGGGGGTCCACGCCGTGGACTCCCACCTGCTCGCCCTGTGCGAGCTCGCCGAGCGGGAGCGGCTCCCCCACGTGCGCATCCACGTCTTCCTGGACGGGCGCGACACCCCCCCCCAGTCTGCGCGCGACCACCTGACCGAGCTGGTCGGCCGCGCCGGCGGGGGTACAGGGTGCAGGGTGGCCAGCGTGTGCGGCCGCTTCTTCGCCATGGATCGGGACCGGCGCTGGGAGCGGATCGAGGCCGCGTACCGCGCCCTCGTCTACGGCGAGGGGATCCCCATCCACGATCCGGTGGCCGCGGTCGCGGACGCGTACGCGACCGGGGAGACCGACGAGTTCGTCCGCCCGCGCGTGATGGTGGACGCCCTCGGCCATCCGACCGGTCGGATCCGGGACGGCGACGGCATCGTCTTCTTCAACTTTCGGGCGGATCGCGCCCGCCAGCTTTCCCGGGCGCTCGCCGATCCTGCCTTCGCGGCGTTCTACCGCGGGCCCGCCCCCCCGCGGGTGGAGATGGTCACCATGACGCAGTACGACGAGGCGTTCCCTCTCCCGGCCGCCTTCCCCCCGCAGCCGATGGACAACCTTCTCGCGGACGTACTCGTCCAGCACGGGATGGCCAGCTTCCGCACCGCGGAAACCGAGAAGTACCCCCACGTCACCTACTTCTTCAACGGCGGCGGTGAGGAGCCCCCTCCCGGCGAGGACCGCCGGATGGTCCCCTCCCCGAAGGTGGCCACGTACGATCTGCAGCCGGAGATGAGCGCCGACGCGGTGACGGACGGCCTGGTGGAGGCGATCCGCGCCCGCCGCTACGACCTTCTGGTCTGCAACTACGCCAATCCCGACATGGTGGGGCACACCGGCGTGCTGGAAGCCGCGGTCCGCGCCGTCGAAGCGACCGACCGCGGCGTGGGCCGGGTCCGTGCCGCCTGCCGCGAAACGGGGACCACTCTGCTGGTCGCCGCCGACCACGGCAACTGCGAGCAGATGTGGGACCCGGAGACCCACGGCCCCCACACCGCGCACACCCTGAACCCGGTCGGCATCGTCCTGGAGGAGCCGGAAGGGAGGCGCACCGTCGGCGGGCTGCGGGACGGGGCGCTGTGCGACGTGGCACCCACCCTGCTCGCGCTGCTCGACCTCCCCCGGCCGCCGGAGATGACGGGACGGAGCCTCTGCGAGCCGGACCCCTGACGCCCGGAGCGAGTTCACCTCAGCCTTGCGCCCCCGGGCCCGTGAGGCATAGCTTCGGCGGGTTGCGTGCGGTCCCGGGCGAGCCTCGCCCGGGAC
>JALZKG010000197.1 GCA_030859365.1 Gemmatimonadota bacterium | reverse complement strand
CGAGGTGATCCTGTGCGAGCGGGGGGTGCGCGGCTTCGACACCCACACCCGCAACCTTCTGGACCTCACCGCCATCCCGGTGGTCAAGGCGCTGTCCCACCTCCCCATCATCGCCGATCCGAGCCACGGCACGGGGATCCGCGGCAAGGTGATCCCCATGGCGCGCGCCGCGGTGGCTGCCGGGGCGGACGGATTGATGATCGAGGTGCACCCGGATCCGGAACGCGCCCTCTCCGACGGGGCGCAGTCGCTCTTCCCCGGGCAGTTCGAGGAGCTGATGGAGCAGATCGCCGCGATCGCGGAGGCGATCGGCCGCTCTCTCGCTCCCCCGCTGGTCCCCACGGGACGGACCGCGTAAACGCGTTCGGCGCGTGCGCTCCAAGCAGCTCGGCGACCGGGGGGAAGCGCTCGCCGCGAGGCATCTGGAGCGCGGCGGATGGACCATCACCCACCGCAACTTCCGCATGGGACGCAAGGAGATCGACCTCGTCGCGCGGCGCGGCGGGCTCGTCGCCTTCGTGGAGGTGAAGACCCGCGCGGGCCGCGGCTACGGCCATCCGCTGGAGGCGATCACCTGGAAGAAGCGGCGCGAAATCGCGCAGGTGGCGGCCGCCTGGATCGACCGCCACGGGCACGCGGAGGACAGCTACCGCTTCGACGCCGTGGCGATCCTGGTGGAGGGAGGCGGTGAGCCCCGCATCGAGCACGTGGAGGACGCCTGGCGGATGTGAGGCGTGCCCGTGTTTTCTAGGCAAGTATCGCTCTGGCATAATCTTAGCATTCGGGTGGCGAGAGCGGCGGACGGAGCTGCCGCGAACCTTCAACCCGAAGCTGCACGGTTCATGGCGATTCGAACCTTTATCGACGCGCGAGGGGCACAATGGCAGGTGTGGAGCGTGGTCCCTCCACCCTCGCCGGAGCGCAGGCGTTCCGGGAAGCGCCGGCGCCTCGCCGAAGGGCCTCCCGGGCCCGAGCGGCGGGTGCTCCCGGACCGCAGGCAGAGCCCCGACCGCCGCTCGACGGCGCCGGACGGCGGGCGCGGCTGGCTCTGCTTCGAGTCGGAGTCCGAGAAGAAGCGGCTCGCCCCCGTCCCGCGTGCGTGGGAGCAGCTTCCGGAGCAGGAGCTGGAGGCGCTCGCCCGCCGCGCGCGCACCCTGCTGCGGAGCGGGCGGCGGTGATCGGAGCCGAGATCCTGGTGCTCGCCGCCGCGCGGGGCATCCGGGCGTGGTTGATTTGGGGGGGCGGAAGGGTATATTGAAGCCCGGCTCCATCCGACCCTCCCGATCCATCCCGCCGTGTCGCGCACCGCCCTCGCCCGTACCTACCGCCCCCGCACCTTCGGCGAGGTGGCGACGCAGGAGCACGTTTCTGCGACGTTGCGCTCCGCCGTGCAGCGCGACCGGGTGGCGCACGCCTACCTCTTCTGCGGACCTCGCGGGGTGGGGAAGACCACGCTCGCCCGCGTCCTTGCGATGGCGCTTAACTGCCCCGTCCGGACGCCCGAGGGGGAGCCGTGCGGGGTGTGCGACTCGTGTGCCAGGATCTGGGCCGGGCGCACCTCGCTCGACGTGGTGGAGATCGACGCTGCCTCGAATCGCGGCGTGGACGACGCGCGGGACCTTCGCGAGCGCGCGATGTACGCCCCCTCTGAGGAGGGGCGCTTCAAGGTGTACATCATCGACGAGGCGCACATGCTCACCCGCGAGGCGTGGAACGCACTCCTCAAGATCCTGGAGGAGCCGCCGCCCCGGGTGATCTTCGTCTTCGCCACCACGGAGCCGCAGAAGATCCAGCAGGCGGCGCCGCCGATCCTGTCACGCTGCCAGCGCTTCGACTTCCGCCGCATCGGCGTCGACGACCTCACCCGGCGGCTGCGGGAGGTGCTCGCCGCCGAGGGGGTGGAGGTGACGGACGACGTGCTCCTCCCCATCGCCCACAAGGCCGACGGGGGGATGCGCGACGCGCTGTCGCTGCTGGACCAGGTGCTCTCCTTCACCGAGGGCACGCCCACCTCCCTCGACGTACGCCGGGTGCTGGGGCTCGTCCCCAGCGAGCTGTACCTGGAGCTGTGCGACATCGTCGCCGAGCGCCGCCACGGGGACGTGTTCCGCTTCGTGGGCCGGCTGCTCGACGACGGCTACGACCTTGCCGAGTTTTACCGGGGGCTCGCCGATTTTTTCCGCGCTCTGCTGATCACCGGGCTCGATGGCCCGGAGGCTGCCGGGGTACGTCCCGATCTGCGCGACGCCTTTTCCCAGCGGGCCGGAACGTTCGCGACCGGCGACCTGCTGCGGATGCTCGCCCAGGTGGCGGAGCTGGACGCCGACGGACGGCTGCGCAAGAGCGGCGATCCGCGCATCCTGATCGAGCTGCTCCTCCTCCGCTTCGCGTACCTGGAAAGCACCGTCAGCCTGGAGCAGGTGATCGCCGCCCTCGGCCCGGGGGGCGCTCCCACGGGAAAAGCGGAGGGCGGACGGGCGCGAGC